>CAZTZW010000005.1:0-25841 GCA_964618085.1 uncultured Elusimicrobia bacterium | reverse complement strand
CGCGCGCGCGAGCAGCGAGGGGAGGGGCTCGGGATTCATGGCGGGCTCCTGTGTCATAGGCGGACGGGGATGCCGCGGGAGCGCAGGTGCTCCTTGGCCTCCCGCGGGGTCTGCTCGGTGAAGTGGAAGACGGCGGCGGCGGCGACGGCGCTGGCCTTGCCCTCGAGGACGGCCTTCGCCATGTCCTCGTAGCTGCCGGCGCCGCCCGACGCGATGACCGGGATGTTCACGGCCTCGCTGACCCGCCGCGTGACGTCCAGGTCGTAGCCGGTCATGCACCCGTCGCGCTCGACGGAGGTCAGTAGGATCTCGCCGGCGCCGAGGCGCTCGCAGGCCTTGGCGTGGGCGACGACGTCCAGGCCGGTGGCCTTCTTGCCGGAGTGTGTGAAGACTTCGCCGCCGCGGAAGTCGATGGAGGCGACCACGCACTGCGCCCCGAACTTGCGGGCGGTCTCGCTCACGAGGGACGGGTTCTCGACGGTCGCGGTGTTGATGGCGACCTTGTCGGCGCCGACCTTCAGCAGGCCGCGCACGTGCTCGATGGTCTTGATGCCGCCGCCGACGGTGAGCGGCATGAAGCACTCGTCGGCCACCTCGTCGACCAAAGCGAAGTCGGGCTCGCGGCCCTCGTCGGTCGCGGCGATGTCGAGGAGCACGAGCTCGTCGACGCCGCGCATGTCGTAGACCTTCACGGTCTGCATCACCGAGCCGGTCCGCCGCCAGCTGTCGAAGGCCTTCCCCTTCACGAGCCCGTAGCCCGAGTACAGCATGGTCGGCATGACGCGGAGCTTGAGCATCTAGATGGAGAGGAAGTTCCGCAGCAGGGCGAAGCCGGCCTTCTGGCTCTTCTCGGGATGGAACTGCACGCCGTAGACGTTGCCCTTCTGCACCGCGGCGCAGACGCCGTCGCCGTAGGGCGCGGTCGCGAGGATGGTCGAGGCGTCCTTGGGGCGCACGGCGTAGCTGTGCACGAAGTAGAAGTCGGTGCCGGAGGCGATGCCCGCGAACAGCGGCGACTCGCGGACGGGGCGAACCTCGTTCCAGCCGATGTGCGGCAGGCGCTCGCCGGCGGCGGGCTTGATGAGGACGGCGTCGGCGTCGAGCCAACCGAGGCCCTCGGCGCCGCCGTGCTCTTCGCCGCGCGCGGCGAGCATCTGCATGCCCAGGCAGATGCCGAGGAAGGGGGCCTTCCGCTCCAGCGCGGCCTCGCGCAGCGGAGCCTCGAGGCCGCGCTCCCTCAGGTGGGCCATGCCCAGGCCGAAGGCGCCGACGCCGGGGAGGATGACGCGCTCCGCGGACGCGACGGCCTTGGGGTCCGCGGTGACGACGGGGGCCCCGCCGCATTCGGAGACCGCGCGGGCCACCGAGTCGAGGTTGCACATCCCGTAGTCGACGATGGCGACGGGCTTCACGCGGCGGCGGTCTCTCCGGCCGGCATGTTGTCGTAGTTGATCTTGGTGAGGTCCCAGTTCTTGTCGCGCGCGAGCTGTCCCTTCGCGTCCTGGACGAAGAGCTTCTTGTTCGTGAAGCGCTCGCAGACCTTCTTGAACTCGTCGAGGTCCATGTCCATCTCGCCGAGCATGTCCTCGAGCTTGTTGCCGATATAGCTCCAAGGGAACTTGCCGTCGAGGCGTTTGACCAGCATGAGGGCGTCGGCGCGCGAGAGGCGGCCGCGGCGCAGGTGCAGGCAGGCGAAGTCGGTCGTGCGGCCGAAGCCGTACTTGATGAACTTGAAGTAGTCGTGGATGTTCTGGTGGGCGTTGTCGAGGTTCTCGTAGTTGACCAGCGAGCCCTCGACGGCGTGCGGCGTCATCTCCATGCCGAGGCCGCCGGACACCAGCGCGTTGGTGTAGCCGTCCCAGGGCACGTAGTGGCCGAGGAACAGGCCGGTCACGCCCACGGAGGCGAGCTCGGCGTCGGTGGGGTAGGTGAACTGGATGAGGTCCTTTTTGGTCAGCCCGAGCTGGCCGACCATGTCGGAGACGCGCAGGCCCAGGAGGCCGCCGAACTCCTCGAGCCAGCGGCGGGTGAGGGTGTTGTTCTCGGCGTCGGAGGCGGGGCCGCCGTACTCGTTCTGGGAGTTCTCTCCCCAGATGAGGAGAGGGACCTTGTACTGCACCGCGACGCGCACGGGCACGGTGAAGATGGTGACGTGCTCCGGCCAGCAGATGTCGCCGACCTGGGTCAGGCCTATGCGGTTCATCTTGCGGCGGGCGACGGGGTTGGTGGCGACCTCGACGGAATCCACGCCGAGCTTGCGCAGGTTCAGCAAGTTCCGGCGCCCCAGCTCGGTCTGCTTGCAGGTGAGCGCGGTGACCGCGAGAGGGTTCAGCCCGAGCTCGAGGATCTTGTAGAGCTGGTAGGTGCTGTCCTTGCCGCCGGAGACGGGCACGATGCAGTCGTAGTTGCTCTGGTCCTTGGAGCGGTGCTTCTCGACCAGGCGCAGGAACTCCTTCTTGCGCGCGTCCCAGTCCACGGCCTTGCGCTTCTCGATGTAGCGGCAGGCCGAGCAGACGCCTTCGGCGTCTATTAATAAGTCGGGCTTGGTCTCGGGCATCACGCAGCGCGTGCAGTAGCGGATGTAGCGGGGGGAGGTCATGAGCGGCTCCTGGTGACGAGGGCCCACGAGAGGGGCGTGCCTCGCTTGATGTCCTTCTTGGCGCGGCGGCCGAGGGCCGCCTCGTACTCGCGCGGCGGCAGGCCGTTGCCGGGCCGGATGGCGCGGAGGTTGGCGGGCGTGAGTTTCTCGCCCTTCCTCACGTCCTTCACGATGAAAAGAGAGCGGCGGAAGGCGCGCGAGGGCTTCTCGGAGGGCGACGGGCCCAGCCGACCGTCGCCGAGCGCGGCCTCGGCGGAGCGGATGGCGGCGACCATGGCCTTGAACTCGGCGGGCTCCATGGAGAACGGCGCGTCGGGGCCGCCGGACTTGCGCGAGAGGATGAGGTGCTTCTCGAGCACGCATGCGCCCAGCGCGGCGGCGGCGACGGCGGTGGTGGCTCCGAGAGTGTGATCGGAGAGGCCGACCGGCACCCCGTGGCGCTCGGCCAGGGTCGTGATGGCGCGCAGGTTCATCTCGGACTCGGGCGCGGGGTAGGCGCTGACGCACTTGAGCAGGGCGAAGTCCGCCCGGGCCTTCTTCAGCGTATTGACGGCCTCGTCCACCTCGGCGGTGGTCGCGGTGCCCGTGGAGACGATGACGGGCTTGCCGGCCGCGGCGACCTTGCGGATGAGGGGCAGGTCGCCGTTCTCGAATGAGGCGATCTTGTAGGCTGGCATATTGAGCTTCTTCAGGAAGTCTACCGCGGTCGCGTCGAAGGGCGAGGAGAAGAGGACGAGCCCGAGGGAGTCGGCGAGCTTCTTGAGCGGGGCGTGCCACGCCCACGGCGTCATCGCCTCGCGGTACAGCCCGTGCAGGGCGCGTCCGTGCCAGATGGTGCCCTGGATGCGGAACCACGGCTGAGGGGCGTCGAGCGTCATCGTGTCGGCGGTGTAGGTCTGCAGCTTGACGGCATCGGCGCCGGCGGCCTTGGCCGCGCGCACGAGCTTGACCGCCTCGGAGTAGCGGCCGTGGTGGTTGCAGGACATCTCCGCGATGACGAACATGGGCTGGCCGGGGCCGACCTTCCTCTTGCCGATCAGCATGCGGTCTCGTAGACGGCGCAGTCGCGCCCGCGCTGCTTGGCCGTGCCCGCGCGGACGTAGCCCGCGCTCAGGAAGGCGCGTGAGGACGGGTCGTTGGGCTCGATGACGAAGGCCTTGAGCCGCTTGGACGGCGCGGCGGCCTTGCTCAGTTTCAGCGCGAGCGTGCCCAGGCCCTTGCCGCGGAAGGCGGAGGCCACGGAGAAGTGGACCTCGGCGACGCCGTCGGGGCCGAGCACGCTGCGCACCTGCGCGGCGACGGCGCCGGCGACGTCGAGGACGTGGAAGCGGGTCTTGGGGTCCGCGAGCTGCGCCTTGAACCAGGCCTCGTGGGCCGCGGCGGGGATGGGGTCCGCCGAGAAGGAGCGGGCGCGCACGGAGGGCTCGTTGGCGAGGCGCCAGACGGGCCAGACATCCTCGGGGGTCGCGAGGCGCAGCGATGCGTCCTGTGCGCCGAGCTTGGACGCCGACAGCGCGCGCAGGACCTTTGCGACGCGCTCGGCGCCGCGCCCGTCCACGAGGCGGCGTCCCGCCGCGCCCATCTCAGGGGACTTCAAGACGGCGCGCACGGCGTCGGCGCAGCCCTCGGGCGAGGAGACGGCCTTGGCGGCGCCCGCGGCGTCGAGCGCGCGCGCCTGCCGGGCCTGGTTCTCGGCGAGCGTGAGCACCGCGGCCGGCAGGCCGGCGGCCGCGCATTCGAGGGAGGTGACGCCGCCGGCGACGACGGCCGCGTCGCAGTCGAGCATCAGGGAGCGCAGGTCGGCCACCCCGCGATGCAGGTTGGGGTCCAGGGCGCGCAGGGACGCCTCGTGGGGGTTGTCGACGCCGACGACGGTGACGACGTCGAGCTCGGCTTTGAGCGGCGCGAGCGCGCGCAGGACGGCGGCGGTGACGTTCCCCGGATCGGCGCCGCCGAGCGTGACGAGGACCTTGGGCTTCGCCCCGTCGCGGCGGCGGCGGGCGGGCTTGGCGGCGAACTCCGGACGCAGGAGCGCGTAGCGCGAGCCGGAGAGCACGAGCGCGTCGGACGGCGCGTAGGCGAAGTCCTCGGAGCCGGCGTTGGGGTTGAGCACGACGTCGGCGGGAAGGCGGTCGCGGTGCCCGTGGTCGTCGAGGACGAGGGTCCGGGCCTTCTCGCGGGCGGCGTCGAGGTAGTCGGGCCCGAACTCATAACCGTCGACGACGAGCCAGCCGTCCACGGCGACGTCCCCCGAAGGGCGCAGGTCGAGGCCCGCCGCCTTGACCCGGGCGGCGTGCTCGGGCGAGAGGTCGCTGGCCACGGCGGCGCGCCCGCCGAGGGCCTTCCACGCCTGGCCCAGCGCCAGGCCGCGCAGGAGGTGGCCGGAGCCGATCCGGGGGCCCGCGTCGGCCCGAACGACTAAGACCGGGAGGTTGTTCAGAATATGAACATTCTACGATTTTTCAGCCAATTCACGGTAGAGGGCGGCATAAGCCGCGGCCATGGCCGCGACGTCGAACTTCTCCGCGAACCGCCGCCGTCCGGCCTCGCCCATGCGGGCTCGCAGGGGCGCGTCCTTGGTCAGCCTCATCAGGGCGTCCGCCAGGCCTTCCGCGTCCCCGGGCTCGGCGAGCAGCCCGGTGACGCCGTCCTCGACCTCCTCGGGGATGCCGGCCAGGCGCGTGGAGACGACCGGCTTCCCCAAGGCCATGGCGTCGAGGATGGCCAAGGGCATGTCCTCGGAGTGGATGGAAGGCAGGACGAACCCGTCGCCAGCCGCGATGATGTCGCGCGAGTCGGCGCGGTAGCCGAGGAACAAGCCGTGAGGACCGAACGCCGCTTCGATCTTCGCGCGCTCCAGCCCGTCTCCGACGAAGACGAACCGGGCGGGGACGGACGCCGCGGCCTTCGCGAGCACGGCGTGGCCTTTGCGCTCCTCGAAGAGCGCGGTCATCACCCAGACGACCTCGTCCTCGGCCAGGCCCAGCTCGCGTCGGACGTCGGCGCGCGGTCTTGAGGCCGACGCGGCGGGCACGCCGTCGCGCACCACGAGCCGGCTCGCGCCCAGACGCGCGTTCAGCGAGGCGGAGGCGCGCTCCGTGGCGGTGACGAGCCGGTCGGCGCAGGCGGAGACGAGCCGGTCCACCGGCCACTCGAAGATGTCCCGCGGCAGCGACAGCGGGCGCGTCTGGTTGTGCACGACCAGTACGGCGCGCGCGCGGGCCAGGCGGGCGGCGACGACGGCGGCGCGGCAGCCCAAGGCCCCGGGGTAGCCGCCGTCGTTGACGTGGACGACGTCGGCGCGCAGGTCGCGGAACTCGACGAAGAGGCGCAGGACCAGGAGGGGGAACAGCGCGAGGTCCAGGAGGCGCCACAGCGCCTTGGCCGCGGCCAGGCGGACGCCGGAGACGCCGGCGGCTTCCAGCCGCTCGACGGCCTCCACGCGGTCGGGGAAGCGCAGCGGCACGGTCCTCGCGCCGGGGACGGCGGCGTGGAGTCCGGGGTCGAAGCCGGCGTGGGAGCGGTGGACGAGCACGGGCGCGAACGGGGCGAGCGCGGGGTCTTGGAGGAGATAGCCGACCAGCCGGTCGGCGCCGCCGAACACGGGGCAGTCCGAGTAGAACGCGACGCGCGGCACGGCTAGGACGCGCTCCCCGCGGCCAGCGAGAAGACGAGGGGGTCGGCGGGGGCGAAGGCCGCGGCGTCGTGGGTGACGGCCACGACCGGGAGCTCCTTGGCGAGCTCGGCGATGCTCGCGACCAGGGCGGTCTTGCTCGCTTCGTCCAGGCCGTTGGTCACCTCGTCGAGCGCGAGCAGGTCCGTCTCCTGCGCCAGCGCGCGGGCGACGGCGAGACGGCGACGCTCTCCGCCCGACAGGGACCGGCCGGCCTCGGCGAGGACGGCGTCGAGCCCTCCGCGCGCGCGCACGAACCCCGCCGCGCCCGCGCGCTCCAGGGAGCGCCAGAGGACGTCGTCGCCGCTCGAGCCGGCCGCGTCTAGGTTCTCGCGCACGGTGCCGCTGAAGAGATGGACGTCCTGCGCGACGTAGCCCACGCGCGCGCTGCGGCCGGAGGCGTCGTGCTCGGCGCCGGAGACGCCGCGGTAGACCACGCGGCCTTCAGCCGGCTCGTACAGCCCGGCGAGGAGGTTCACGATGGTCGTCTTGCCGGCTCCGGACGGGCCGGTCACCAGCAGGAGGCGGCCGGGCGACACGGTCAGGCTCGCGCGGTGGAGCACCCGGCGGCCGGCGTGAGCGTAGCTCACCGCCTCCAGACGCGCCGAGGCGAGGCGCTCGCCCAGGGGCTCGCGCGTCCGCTCGGGCGGGACCGTCAGCAGGTCGTGGACGGGCTGGACGCTGCCGACGGTGCGCGTCAGGTTGCCGATCGCGGCGACGAGCACGTTGACGGAGGCGGCGGCGCGGAAAGCCAGCACTCCGACCGAGCCGAGCTGGGCCAGGCCGCCTTCCGCGCCCCAGGCCGCGAGTCCGATGAGAGCCGCTCCCATGACGAGCGGGTTGAACGCGGCCAGGAGGCCGGCCGTCCCGCCGATGCGCAGCTCATGCAGGAAGACCTCGGCCTGGCGCCGCAGGGCCCGGCGGGCGAGCCGGACGCCCTCGCCGGACGCCTTCGCCTGGAACAGACCGCTGAGCGATTCGGTGAGGTCACCCGCCAGCGCCTGCCGGGCGTCGGCTTGTTCCTTGGAGAAGCGCGACTGCAGACCGTAGACGGCCCTCAGGGCGAGCCACGCGGGGAGCGCCACCGCGGCCAGGCCGAGCGCGAACGAGGGCGCGGCCGCGACGGCCATCGCGGTGAGGAGACCGGCCGTGAGCAGGGAGTAGGACGCGGAGACGGCGTAGATGACGAGTTTCGTCATCATGGCCGCTTCCTCGGTGAGCGCGCCGGTCCAACGCCCGACATGCTGGCCGCTGAGCGCGTCCCATCGCCCGAAGACGAGCCGCTCCAGGGCCGTGGTCTGGACGCGCCGCCGGATGACCGCGCCCATCGCGGTCTCGATGAAGATGAGCGCCGCCGTCACGACGCCTTTGAGGATGAAGAGGGCGCCGGTCGCGGCCGGGGTCGGCTCGCCGAGGCGGTCGAGGAGCGGCGTCAGCAGTCCGGTCTGCGGGCCCGCGGCCGCGGCGACCAGGCGCACGAGTTGGAGCCACGCCAGGCCGTCGAGCAGCGCGCTCAGCGGCGTCAGGAGAAGATACGCCGCGAGGAGCGACCACAGGCCGCCGTCGGGAAGGCCGCAGCGCCGCAGCGCGTCCCAGGACTGCCTCGCGGAGCTCGGGCGACCGCTCATGGGATCCCCAGTCCCGCCAGCGCGTCGTCGAGCAGGCGGACGGCGCCGGCTTGGTCGACGGGAGCGGCGTTGTTCTCGGCGCGGCCGGGCGCGATGAAGCCGCAGTCGAGCGAGCGCGCCCGGGCGCGCGTCGCGATGTAGGACTTCAGTCGCGCGGGGACGCCGAGCGCGGCGTAGAGCGCGTAGAGCCTCCCCGCCGCGTCGTCGGCGCCGCCGGCGCCCAGGGCCTTCGTCACGAGCGCGACGCGTTCCGGCGCGCGCGCGGCGTTCACCTTGAGGACCTCCGGCAAAGTGAACGAGCAGGCCAGGCCGTGCGGCACGCCCAGCAGGGCGGTCAGCGGGTAGGAGATGGAGTGCGCGATGGCGGTGCGCGTGACGCTGATGGCCAGGCCTGAGTCAAGGCTGGCGTCCTGGACGGCCTTGCGCACGGCGGGCTCGGCGTAGCGGCGCGGATAGGCGTCGGAGAGGACGCGGGCGAGCGTCGCGATGGAGCGCGTCGCCAGCGCGTCGGACTCCGGAGTCGCGTTGCGGTTCCAGACGGATTCCATCGCGTGCGACAGGGCGTCGAGCGCGGGGAACAGGCTCTGCTCGTAAGAGAGCCCGCGGGTCAGCGACGGCACGAGCAGGGCGTGCTCGGGGTAGAGTCTCGGGTGCGAGATGGAGTGCTTGCGGTCCGCGTCCCAGAGAGAACCCCACATGGTGACCTCGGAGCCGGTGCCCGCCGTGGTCGGGACGGCGATGAGGCGAGGCGGCGCGAAGCCGGGGGGGAACGGCTCGCCGCGCCGGACATGGCGGTCGAGGAAGGCGGCGGGGTCCGCGGCGCCACGGGCGGCGGCCAGTCCCTTGGCCGCGTCGAGGGCGGAGCCGCCGCCCAGGGCGATGACCGTATCGGCCTCGGGCAGGACGTCCTTGGCGCGGCGGGCGACGTAGTCCATCGTCGGGTTCGGGGAGACGTCGGCGGTCACGCCGAGGACGTCGACCGCGGCGCGGACCTCATCGACCCAGCCGCGCTTCACGGCGCCGGGCGTGGTCACGAGCCAGCAGCGGCGGCCCTTCGTCAGCGGGGAGAGCCCGGCGGCCAACGACTCGGCGCGCGAGACCTTCACGGGGTTCGTCATGAGGCCGCGGCCCCCGCGAGGATCCGGCGCGCCTTCTCCAGGCTCTCCCAGTCGTCGACCTCGCACCACGGTCCCGCGTTCTCCACGAAGCCGAGGGTCCCGCCCTCGTCGAGCAGCGCCTGGTGGGCGTGGATGAGCGCGGCCTTGCGCGGGTTCGCCGCGCACGCGGCTTCGAGGCGCCGCAGCGTCTCGGCGGAGGCGGCCTTGCGCACCAAGGTCATGCCCATGAACTCGCCGTTCGCCCGGGCGTCGGGCACGTTGAGTTTCCCGATGGCGGCGATGCGGCCGCCTTCGAAGAGGACCTTCTCGATGGTGTCGTCGAACGGCCGCGGCGAGCGGTCCACGGCGACGGTCACGGCGGCGTCGGAGCGGAGCATGGCCGAGTAGACGTTCTCGGGGCAGAAGAGGTCGCCCGTCACCACGAGCAGGTCGTCGGCGAACTCGGCGCGGGCCTTCAGGAGGCTGCCGGCCTGGTCCGTCGTCTCCCAGGCGGGGTTCTCGTAGAAGTGCACGCCGGAGGGGAACGCCGCGCGGAAGGCGTCCTGGCGGTAGCCGACCACGAAGGAGACGTCGCTCACCCCGAGGGCCCGCAGGATCGACACGCTGCGGTGCGTCAGCGTCGTCGAGCCCAGCGGAAGGAGGCCCTTCGGCGTGTCGTCCGTGTGCGGCTGCAGGCGCGAGCCGCGGCCCGCGGCCAGCACCACCGCCCTCACTTCTTCTCCTCGCGGTACCAGAGCGTGTGCTCGTCGTACACGCGGCGCAGGTTCTTGCCGCCGATATGCGCCAGCTCGCGCTGCGCCTCGCCCATGGTCTTGCCGCCGATGCGCAGGCTGAGGAGCTCCATGCGCCCGGGGCCGGCCGGCGCGAAGGAGTGCGCCACGTGCGGCTTGATGAAGGCGGAGTCGTCCGGCTGCAGCGTCTCCTCGAAGGACTTGCCGCCGCACTCCCAGCGCAGCGTCGCCGGGACGGCGCCGAAGTTGTAGACGTACTGGTGCAGCGGGAGGCGCAGGTCGGGGTTCTCCGCCGCGCCCTCGCGCTCGAGGATGACGGCCTTGGAGTAGGGCAGGTAGCGCACGGCGGCGAGGTCCGTCACCGCGTAGGCGCCGAAGCGGCGCGGCTGCGTTTTGGCGCGGACCTTGGTCGCGACCTTGACGTCGAAGGCGTCGGGCGGCATGAGGTCTCGGGCGTTGACGCCGAGCGCGTCGGCCAGGGCCTCGAGCTCGTCGGGCTCCGGCAGGCGGCGGCCGGCCAGCAGGCCGGGAACGTCCTCGACGCCGGAGAGCGCGGCCAGGCTCTCCGGGCTCATGCTCAGAGACTCGAGCTGCTGGCGCAGCAGCGAGGCCGCGTAAGCCTCGCGGCTGGAGGTGTCGAGCAGGAAGCCGGAGGGCAAGGTCCCGCCGAGAGCGGAGAGCTCGTGCTGGACGTCGCCGGCGAGTTTGTTGCCGTAGGTCAGCGCGAGGATGAGGCCGGGCCTGCCGCCGTAGCGGGCGTCGGCGTCCTTGCGCCGCGTGGCGAAGGTGTGGGGCACGAAGGGGGTGATGTACATCGAGTCCCCCGTGTCGGCCTTCATGACGCGGCGCTCGGTCCCCTCGAGGTAGTAGAAGTTCACCGCGCCTACGAACATCGTGAACTGGTGCATGAAGTGCCCGTTGTTCCAGTGGACGGCGGACGAGGACGCGTCGTCGTCGTCCACGGACTTCAGCTCCAGGATCCATTCCGGGCGGAAGGGGGAGACTTTGGACATCGCCGTGTCGCGGTACTCGTAGTAGTCCGCGCCGCCGCGCTGGAACACGCGCGCGGTGCGGCGCGAGTCGTCCACGCGCATGACCCGGACGCCGTCCGGGGCGTCGTCCTCCACGATCATGAAGTCGCGCCGGTTGACCGGCCAGATGCGGACCGCCTTGTCGAGCAGGGCGTCGGTGAGCGGGGCCTCTCCCGCGATGATGCGCTCGATCTCGGCCAGGGGCACGCCGAGCTCGTCCGCCGCGGCCTGGCGGTTTCGCTTCAGGTCGTTGATGATGGAGAGGAAGTTGGCGCCGGAGCGCTTCAGGAAGCCGCTGCTTTCAGGCATTCGATGAACTGCTCCTTGACCTGGACGGGCGTGACGGTCGGCCGGCCGAGCGCGGCGTCGGCGCCGAGGGCGACCTTGGCGTGCACCAGCGAGGGGCCGCGCGCGGCGAGCGCGGCGGAGACGGCGGCGCGCAGCGCCTCGGCCGAGTCGGCGCGCCAGAGCGCGGCGTACGAGCAGGCGGAGGCGACGGCGGCGAAGTCCACGGTGCTCGAGCAGGTGGCCTGCGCGCCGGTGGAGTCGTGGGCCTCGTTGTCGAGGACGACGTGCGTCAGGTTGGCGGGCGCGTAGTGGCCGATGGTGCCGAAGGCGCCGAGCTTCATGAGGGCGGCGCCGTCGGCGTCGAGGACGACGACGCGCCGCTCCGGGCGCTCGAGCGCCACGCCCAGGCCGATGGCGGACGCGCAGCCCATGCCGCCGACGACGTAGAGCTGGCCGGGGCGGTGGCCCAGGTCGTGCAGTTCGCGGCCGATCTTGCCGGTGGTGGCGACGACCAGGTCGTCGGGGCGCAGTAGGCCCTTCACGAGCTTGATGGCCTCGAGGCGCGGCGGACGAGGGCCGCCGGAAAAGGCGCCGGAGACGGCGGCGGAGCGCGCCGCGCGCGGGGCGGGCGCCTTCAGCGCGAAGGGGGCGACCGCGCCCTTCTTCATGATGAGCGCGAAGGGCAGGCCCTTCTCCGTCATGTAGGCGTCGGCTTCGGCCAGGACCGCCTCGACGTCGGACGCCTTCTCCGGGAAGACGCGCCACGGGATGCGCATGGCGTCGAGCAGTTCGGTCATGACCTGGCCCATGAGCTCGTGCTGCGGCTCGTCCTTGAGCCCGGGCGCGCCGCGGTGCGTGGTGATGAGCAAGGTCGGCGCCTTGAAGGGGAAGTTCAGGCTGGTCAGCGGGTTGACCGTGTTGCCGAGTCCCGAGTTCTGGCAGATGACGACGGTCTTGCGCCCCGCCAGGTGGGCTCCGAAGGCGACGGCCACGGCCTCGCCCTCGCTGGCCGCTCCGACGTAGCGCAGGCGCGGGTCGGAGATGACGTAGTTGATGAAGGGGGTGAGGAAGGAGCAGGGCACGCCCGTCCAGAAGCCGAAGCCGCGCCGCAGGGCGGGCTCGATGAAGTCTTTGGCCTCGATCACGCTAGAAGGACCCCGCGGCGCCCAGGTCGGTCACGTCGTCCACGTCGAGCCAGTGGCCGCGCACGTACTGGACCTTCACGGTCCTCCCCGCGCGCACGAGCTCGTTGAGCAACTCGGCCATGCGGAGCTTGGCGAAATCGGGGCGCTTGCGCAGCTCCGCGAGAGCGGCCTTCACGGCGTCGAGGCCCTCGGCGCTCAGCTTCATCAGGCCGATCCACTCGCCGTGCGTCTCGGCGGCGGGCAGGGCTTTGGGCGGCCCCATCTTGAGCAGGCGCGTCTCGTGGTCGAACTGCTCCTTGCGGTAGGCCCGGTCGCACGAGACGAAGTCGCCGTAGCGGTCCTCCTTGCGCCGGGGCCGCCAGTCGGAGTCCACGGCGAGGAGGATGTCGTCGTCGGCGGCCAGCAGCAGCTCGGGGATGTACTTCTTATAGAGGATGTCGCCGTAGGCGACCAAGGTCGAGCCCGCGGACTTCTCCAGGCCGAGGCGCAGAGATTCCAGCTCCTGGGTGCTCTCGTAGGCGTCGTTGTCGGCGTAGCGCAGGTTCGCGGCGGAGATGAGCTCCTTGCGGAAGCCGCGCACCACGGTGATGTCCTTGACTCCGACCTCGTTGAGCGTGTCCACCTGCCGGTAGAGCAGGGGCTTGCCGCCGACGGGCAGCAGGGCTTTGGGCAGGGACTCGGTGAGCGCGCCCAGTTCCTTGCCGCGCGAGGCCGCGAGGATGACGGCCGAGACCTTCTGGCCCGCGCCGGGCAGGTAGCGCTTCTCGGCCTCCTCGAGCTCGGCGTCGCCCTGGAGGCGGAAGATCTCCGCGACGGGGACGATGCGGTCCTCGACGTTGATCAAAGTCTGTTCTTTCGCGATCTGGCGGGCCGTCTGCTGCATCGCGGCCGCGGCGCTGCGCACGAGATGGTTGGCCCAGATCGAGACGCTGAAGCCCGCCTTGCGGAACACGTCGGTCGGGGTGGAGTAGTACTTCGTGGGCACGATGACGACGGGGCAGCGCCCGGCCCATTCCTTCTGGAAAGCGAGGACCTCGTCGGGGACGGACTTCTTGGAGTGGATGAGGATGCCGTCGGCGCCGGCCTTGTGGTAGGCGTCCGCGCGGCGCAGGGCCTCGCCCAGACCCCAGCCGGCGATGAGGGCCTCGACGCGGGCGACGACGCAGAAATCCGGGTCTTCTTGGGAGTCCTTCGCGGCCTTGATCTTGCCCGCGAACTCGTCCATGTCGGCCAGCGGCTGGCGCTCCTCGCGCAGGAAGCTGTTGGTCTTGGGGAAGACCTTGTCCTCGATGGCCACGCCGGCCACCTGCATCTGGCCGAGCTTCTTGACCAGGCGGCGCACGTTGTTGAAATTGCCGTAGCCGGTGTCGCCGTCGAGCAGGAGGGGGATGGACGTGGCCTCGCCGATGAAGTCCACCACGTCGAGGACCTCGGTCCAGCTCGCCTCGTTGTTGTCGCGCACGCCGAGCGCCGCGGAGATGGAGAGGCCGGAGCCCCACATGCCCTTGAAGCCGGCCTCCTCCACGATCTTGGCGGAGAGGCCGTTATGGACCTCGCACAGGAACTCGAGCTCCGGGGAGGTCAGGAGCGCGCGCAGACGCGACGCCTTGCTGGCTTTCTTCACGAGCATGCCTTCCTCGATTCTATCACTTCGAGCATCCGGGCGACCAAGACGGGGTCTCCGGCGGCGGCGCCGCAGCGGATACGGGTGTCCGGCCTGTTGAACCGGTTGGGGGCGCCGTCGAAGCGGCGGTAGACCTTGCCCGCGGCCTCGAGCAGGGCGACGCCGCCGCACACGTCCCATTCCGACTTGGGCTGGACGGAGAACGTGAGGTCGTCGGCTCCCGCCGCGGCGCGCAGCAGCTTGTAGGCGACGCTGCCCACGGGCTCGCAGCGCGCGGCGCTGAGGAAGGGCGCGATGCTGCCGTCCTCGACCTCGGTGCGACTCACGCTCGCCCGAGCCGCGGCGAGCGTTCGGGCCGGCGCGGGCGCGGGAGGGAAGCCCCAGAACGAGACGGCGCCGCCCATCGCCGCGCCGCCCTCGCCGGCGGAGGGGTTGAGCACGCCGCCGCCGACGGGGACGCCGTCGCGCACGAGTCCCACGGAGACCGCGAACTGCGGGATGCCGCGCGCGAACTCCTTGGTCCCGTCGAGCGGATCGAGGACCCACACGAACTCGCGCGACAGGCGCGCGTCATCATCGGGGGTCTCCTCGGACAGCCAGCCCGCCCCGGGCAGCAGGGCCAGGAGATCGCGACGCAGGACTTCCTGCGAGGCGAGATCGGCTTGAGTCAGCGGCGAACCGTCTGCCTTGCGCGTGACCGCGGCCGCGCCGAAGTGCCCGAGCGCGGCGGCTCCGGCCGCCTCCAGGGCGGCGCGCAGGCCGGCGAGCGGCGGCAGGGGAGTCATGCGCTCTCGAGCGCGCGGGCCAGGCGCGGCACCGCCGCGGCGACGCGGCGAGCCACGACGTCGGGGGCCTCGCCCGAGGCGGCCCTGACGACCAGGTCGGCGTCGGCCGGCGGATGCCAGGGGATGTCCACGCCGACCACGTGCTTCGTGCGGCCTTCCAGGGCGGCGGCGTAGAGGCCCTTGGTGTCGCGGCGCTTCACCGCGTCGAGGTCGGTATCAAGGTAGACCTGGAAGAAGCCCTTGAGGACCCGGCGGTTCTCGGCCGTCAGGTCGGGCCGGGTGTAGACGGCCGCCACGACCACCACATGCCCCTGGTCGGAGAGGAGCTTGGCGAGGCTGCGCAGGCGGGCGACCTGTTTGGCGCGGGAAGGTTCATCATGGCCGAGGTCGTGCCCCATCATCTCCCGCACCCCGTCCCCGTCCAGCACGACAAGCTCGGGCAGGCCTGGCTTGAGCAGGGTCCACAAGGCCTTGCACAACGTGGTCTTGCCGGCGCCGGACAGGCCGGTGAGCCAGAGGACCATGCCGTCGGAGGAGGGGAACTGGGGGGCAGGGGTGTTCAACTAATGAACATTCTACCCTTTGCGTCCGGAAGCGTCAACGGGCCAGCGGAGCCCAGTAGGCGTCGTAGTCCGCGAGCGCCTTTTCCAGGACCGGGACCTGCCCCGGGCTCAGGAGCGACTTGACCGCGGCGACATCGCGCGCGCGCTGGTCTGGGGGCATGGGGCGCGGGAGACGCTCCCGCGTCAACACGGCCTCGAGGCCGTCCTTTGGCTTGCGGCCCAGGAAGGCGGCGAGCCGGGCGAGGCCCGGGCGCGGGTCGGCGATGAGGGCGTCGTAGCGGAGGAAGCAGACGCGGCCGGCCAGGCCGGGCGCCGCTTCCAGCTCCGCCCGCGAGAGGTCGTTGAGCTTGGCGATGCTCAGCGCGCAGCGGTCCATCTCGGTGAGGCCGCGATAACCGGCGTCCACGTCGGCGGTCCACCATTTCCCCGGCCCGGCCGGGGTGTCGATGAAGACGACCATCGCCCCGGGGTCCTCCGGCACGGAGAGCTTGCCGTAGCCGCGCTTGTGCCAGGACAGCATGAGCGACGCCGGGTCTCGCAGGACGCTGACGAGCTTCATCTTCGGGAACAGCTCGAAGAGGGCTCGCGCGTGCGGGAGCCCCTCGTGGCACATGTGCAGCGGCAGGCGTCGCTCGGCGCGCCAGCGACGCAGCAGCTCCGTGCGGTCGGCCTCTTGCGCGCGGGAGAGGATGGCGGCGTGGTCGGGGACCCTCAGCACGCTCGACATGTCGTCGGGGCGCAGGTTCAGGCCGCGCCCGACCGCCATGTCGAAGGCGCGGATGTCGAACTCGAGATGGAGGACGGCGCGGCAGGCCTCGAGGGAGACCTTTCCGAGCTTGTGCAGGATGAGCAGGGTCTCGAGGTTGACCGCGTACTGCACCGGTTCCACGCCCTCGAAGGCCGAGACGATCACGGCCGTCATGATCTTTCCGGCGCGCGAGATGCCCTCGACCATCACGAACTCCTCGAAGAGCCGGGCGCGCGGAGGGAGGGAAGCCATGACGGAACGCAGTCTAGGACATTTGGTATCATCGCCTCCAGTGGCGCTTCCGCGACGACGTCGGGCCGCGCGCGCGTCCGCGGGGGACCATCCCGTCGGGCGCCGCATGCACGAGCTGATGGCCCGGCTCTTCCCGCTCTGCCGCAGCATCACCGGCGACGGCACTCGCGAGACCCTGCGCCTGCTGCGGGAGCTCATCCCGCTCGAGATCCACGAGGTCCCGTCGGGGACCAAGGCCTTCGACTGGACCGTGCCCGACGAATGGAACGTACGCGACGCCTACGTCAAGGACGCCTCCGGCCGCCGCGTCATCGACTTCCAGAAGCACAACCTGCACCTGATGGGCTACAGCGTCCCGTTCCGCGGCACGCTGTCCCTGGCCGAGCTCAAGGAGCACCTCTATACCGCGCCCGCCCATCCGGACGTCATCCCCTACGTCACCTCCTATTACAAGCCGCGCTGGGGCTTCTGTCTGCCTCACCGCGAGATGAAGAAGCTCAAGCCCGGCCGCTACGAGGTCGTCGTGGACACGACTTTGGCGCCCGGCTCCCTGACCTACGCCGACCTGCTCGTGCCCGGACGCTCGAAGCGCGAGGTCCTGGTCTCGACCTACGTGTGCCATCCGTCCATGGCGAACAACGAGTTGTCGGGGCCGATGGTGGCCGCCTTCCTCGCGCGCCACCTGCTCGACGCGGGCACGCCGGAGCTCAGCTACCGGTTCGTGTTCGGGGTGGAGACGATCGGGTCCCTCGTCTATCTCAGCCGGCACCTCGAGGAGCTCCGCAAGAACGTCGTCGCGGGCTACGTGGTCACGTGCATCGGCGCGCCCGCCGGCCGTTTCGCCTACGTCGCCAGCCGCCAGGGCGGCACGGCCGCCGACCGCGCCATGGCCGACGCCTTGAAGGCGAGCGGGCGTCCTTTCAAGCTCATGGACTACCGGCTGCGCGGCAGCGACGAGCGCCAGTACGGCGCGCCCGGCATCGACCTGCCGGTGGGATGCCTCATGCGCGGCCGTCCGCCCGAGGATTGGCCCGAGTATCACACTTCCGCGGACGACCTCTCCTTCGTGACCCCCGCCGCCCTCGAGGAGTCGCTCGAGACGGTGAAGACCGCGTGCCGCTCGCTCGAGGGCAACAAGACCTACCGCGCGACCGTGAAGGGAGAGCCTCAGCTCGGCCGCCGCGGGCTCTACCCCACGTTCACGACGTCGGCGGGGCTCGAGCGGGACGTCCAGGACATCATGGACGTGCTGTCCTACGCCGACGGGACGCGCGACCTGCTCGCCGTCGCCGCGCACGTGGAGCGGCCCATGTCCGCGCTCCTGCCGGTGGCCGAGAAGCTCGCGAAGGAAGGGCTGCTCGAGGTCGTGGGATGAACGCGGCCGAGCTCGAGGCCGGCTTCGCCGCCATGGGCGTGGAGAAGGGCGGCACGGCGCTCGTGCACTCCTCGTTCAAGTCCCTGGGCCAGGTGGACGGCGGTCCCCAGGCCGTGCTCGACGCGCTCCTGGCGCTGCTCGGCCCCGAGGGTACTTTGGTGATGCCGACCTACAATTTCACCTCGTGGACCGAGGGGCATTACTTCGACCTCTCGCACACGAAGTCGGAGATGGGCGTGCTCACGGAGCTGGCGCGGCGTTCCCCCGGCTTCCAGCGCACGGGACATCCGATCTACTCCTTCGCCGCGTCCGGACGCCTCGCCGGGGAGCTGGCCGCCGTCGAGAGCGTCCCGAGCTACGGTCCCGGCTCCGTCTTCGATCTCCTCCACCAGGAGGACGCCGTCATCGTCAGCCTGGGCCTGGGTTTCAACGCGACCTTCACGATGACCCACCACGTGGAGAGCATCAGCGGCGCCTGCCGCTACCGCTATGAGAAGCCGTTCTCGGGCATCTATGTGGGCCGAGACGGATCGCCGTCGCTCAAGACGTACTCGATGATGGTGCGCGACGTGTCGCGCGGGGTGCAGACCGACATCGTCCCGGCGATGAGCCGGCTCGTCGAGCAGGGCGTCATCAAGGAGCATCGCGTCGGCGAGGCCCGCTGCCACTCTTCCCGCAGCCGCGATTTCGTGGCGGGACTGCTGCCCATCGTCCGGGACTTCCCGGAGATGCTTCACAAGCTCGGCAAGCCGTCCTAGGCGTCAGCCCGAGGCGAGCAGGGCCGCGATGCGTTCACGCGTGCGCCCGTCCACGAACGGATGCCGGTCCAGCGCGGCGGACGGGACCTCGAAGGGCTCGTCCGTCAGCAGAGAGAGGACGGCCGCCTCGAACCGGGCGTAATCAGCGGCCGGGTCCTCGAGCTGGTAGCGGGGATCCGGGCACAGCGTCTCGGAGGGGTCGCCGGAGAAGTTCACGAACAAGGCCCTGCGTCCCATCCGCAGCGCCTCGAAGCCGAGGGTGGATTCGAACGTCATGAGGAGGCGGGAGCGCGCCAGGTTGCGGTAGCTCGCGTCGCCGTCCGGGTTGTCGAGGACGTCGAGGCGTCCTTCTCCGCGGTCGCGCACCATTTCCTTGATCTTTTCCTCGAGCCAGGCCATGGCGGGAGGGTACTTGCGCATCTGATAAGCGATGCGCAGCTCCGGCCGCAGGCCCTTGAGCCGGCCGAGGCGTTCCACGATGGTCTCGAGCGAGCGGCCGGAGCGCTCGCACAGCCCGTTGTGCGGATAGATGCCCTGGTCGACGAACAGCACGTCGTGACGGACCGCCCCGCCTTCGGCGAGAGCGGCTTCCAGCGCCCGGAAACGCCGGTCGAGCACGAGCGCGCCGACCGAGTCGAAGCGCCTCGCGCGCACGCCGATGTCTCGCAGGATGCGCTCGTACGCCGGCCCGAACACGAGGTAGCGGTCCATAGCGCCGAAGGCGATGTGCGGATGGCGGTTCCTCTCGCCGTTCTGCACCACGATGAACTCGCCCTCGCAGCGGCGACGGTAGGCGATGACGCGGGCGGGCGGATTGGACTCGTCGTCGAAGGTGACGAATCGCCGGCACGGGTAGCGGGCGAAGTAGCCGGAGAATACGGTATAGGTCGTCACGGCGTTCCGGTAGGCCTGCCGCACGTCCAGTCCGCACTCGCGCCGCAGAGATTCGAGCGCGACGGTCATCGCCGGAGCGAGGAAGAGCAGGCGCAGCAGGTCGCCGAGGGCGGCGCACTCGTAGGGGGACGGCGTGAGTTCGTGCCCCGGGATGGGCGCGGGCGCGCGGGGCGAGAGGCGCTTGGTGCCGGGCAGCGCCGCGTATATCTCCGCGAACCAGGTCCTGAAGTACTCCTCGTCGATGGTCTCCAGCTGCCAGTCCGTGATCGGGCGGGACCGTCCCAGCCAGCGCTTCGTCGCGAAGGCGCGCAGGGGGAACAGGAGGAGGCCGAGGGAGGTCTTCAGGCCGCTCTCCTCCGTGCGGTAGGTCTCCTCGGGGATGGAGCCGCTGTGGATCTTGCGGATGGCTTGGCCCAGGTCCTCGTCGGAGCAGCGCCAATACCGCTTCAGGAGGCGGAAAGCGGGGTGGTCCTGCCAGCGCGTCCGGAAAGCCTCGGCTTCGGCGACGAAGCGCGGCTCAGCGGTTGCCGAAGCGCTCACGGTATCGGTCGCCGGGTCCGACGCTCTTCTCCGCCTGCACAGGATCCTCCGGCCGCACCCGCAGCAGATAACGCTGCTCCGGGGTGAGGCGGGCGAGCGTCGCCGGCGATAGGTACATCTTCTGGTTGAGCAGCTGAGGCAGGTCGCGGCGGCGGATGTCGATGAAGAGGCTGCGGCGGCGAGCGCCGCTGACGTTCTCCGTGCCCGAGTGCCAGAGGTTGAGGTTCATCACGATGAAAGTCCCCGCCGGAGCCTCGAGGCGGCGCTCGTCGGGATGGACCGGCGCGGCGACGTCGGTCTGGTCGTCGGGCCAGCCCAGGCGTCGGTGCGTGCCCGGAACGTAGCGCATGGCGCCGTTGGCGACGGTCGAGTCGTCGAGCAGGAACTGGACCACGACGCCCCCGAAGGGCTCGTCGACCCGTTCGCGAGGGAACCAGTCGATGTGCAGGTCCTGATGTCCGTGGCCCTTGAGAGGCTCGCGCATCAGGACCGATCCAACGCACGCGTCCTCGCCGACGAACAGGCGCGCGGCGGCGAGCAAGGCGGGGTTCGAGATGAGCTCCGCGACGACGGGCAGCTTGTCTACGAGGTTGCCAAGGCGGTTGGCCCCTTTCTCGAACGTCTTGCCGGGGGCGTAGTGCTGCTCCTTGCCCTCCCAGCCGGCCTTGTCGCCCTCGGCGGCCAGGAGACGGTCCACGTCGCGGCGGATCTCCTCGAGCCTCGCCAGCATGGCGGGGGGCGCCGCGAAGGCGATCACGCCGTCGTTGTCTAGAACGCGCGCTTGCTCGGCCGTGAAGGCGGAGGAGTGTGTGTTCAACTTGTGAACATTCTACCGCTCGCCGGCCATTATGGTCAAG
Source organism: uncultured Elusimicrobia bacterium (assembly GCA_964618085.1). GTDB lineage: Bacteria > Elusimicrobiota > Elusimicrobia > UBA1565 > UBA9628 > GWA2-66-18. The sequence goes on along the minus strand of CAZTZW010000005.1, from coordinate 5,232 downwards.
CCGAACGCCAACTTCCTATAATAAAGAAACTGTGAAGCCCAACATCCTGGCCACCGTCCCCATCGAACACCTGGAGGGGACCCGCCGCATCCTCGAAGCCGCGGGGACGGTCGTCTATCTGAAGTACCCGCCCGCGGACGAGCTCAAAACCGCCCTCAGGGGCGTCCACGCGCTGTATCCAAACGCCCGCACCCGCCTGGACGCCGCTGTGCTCGACGCGGCCCAGGACTTGAAGGTCATCTCCACCCCGTCCATCGGCACCGACCACATCGACCTGGACTACTGCAGGCGCCGCGGCATCGAGGTCTACTCGCTGGCCACCGAGCGCGAGCTGATGCGGGGCGTGCATTCAACGGCCGAACACGCCTTCGGCTTGCTGCTGGCCCTGATCAAAAGGATCCCGGGGGGCTTCGCTTCGGTGCTCGAGGGGAAGTGGTCGGCCGCGGAGTTCCGGGGCCGCGACCTGCAAGGAAAGACCCTCGGGGTCGTGGGCTTCGGCGCCATCGGCTCGCGCGTCGCGCACTTCGCCCGCGCCTTCGACATGGACGTGCTCGTCTTCGATCCCTACGCCAAGGACCTACCGTCCTGGGCGAAGGCCGCGACCCGCGACGAGCTCCTCGAGAAGGCGCACGCGGTCACTCTCCACACGCCGCTGACGCCCGAGACCGACGGCCTCGTCGGTCGCGAGTGGTTCGCCCGTATGAAGGGGACCTGGCTGGTCAACGCCTCGCGCGGCGGGGTCATCGACGAGCCGGCGCTCATCGAGGCCCTCGAGACCGGGAATGTCGGCGCCTTCGCCGCCGACGTCCTGCGCGGGGAGACCGCCGCGGGCATGGGCGCTCACCCGCTCGTGACTTACGCCCGGACGCACGGCAACGTGCTCATCACGCCGCACACCGCGGGCTCGTCGCTCGACGGGCAGGTGAAGACCTTCGCCCACGCCGCGCGCCGCATCGCCGATTTCCTGAAGGAGGCTCCCGTCCGATGAACTCTCCCCGCACCCTCGCCGTCACCCTCGCCCGGGGCGGCTCCAAAGGCGTCCCGGGCAAGAACGTCCGCCCCATCGCCGGCCACCCGCTCATCGCCTACACCGTCGTCGAGGCCAAGCGCGCCAAGCGCGTCTCCCGCGTCATCGTGTCCTCCGACGACGACGCCATCCGCATCGCCGCCATCCAGTACGGCGCCGAGGCGCCGTTCACGCGTCCGGCGGAGATCTCCACCGACACCGCGCGTCCCATCGACGGGGACCAGCACGCCCTGCGCTGGGCCGAGGCCGACGAGGGCCGGGAGTACGACTACTTCGTCGAGCTGCTGTGCACCAACCCGATGAAGACCGGCGAGGACATCGACGCCGCGCTCCAGAAGCTCGTCGAGACGAAGGCCGACTCGGTCATCGCCGTCGCCCGCCTCGAGGACCATCATCCCATCCGCATCAAGAAGATCGTCGACGACCGCATCGAGGACTTCTGCTTCCCCGAGATCCCCGAAAGCCGCCGTCAGGACCTCAAGCCCGACGCCTACATCCGCGCCGGCGCCATCTATTCCGCGCCGCGGCACATGACGATGAAGGGCATCCGCTACGGCACCAAGGAGAGCCGGCCCTACATCCTGCCGCCCCATAAGGCCGTCAACGTGGATTCAGAGGAGGACGCGCTGCTGGCCGAGTTCCTGCTCAAGAAGTACCCGCGCCCTTACGTCCAGCCCGTCATGACCCGCGAGAAGGCCGTCGAGATCCTCGAGGAGTGCAAGCGCCGCGAGAAGGCGGCCGCGCGTTGAGCGACCTGCGGCTCGATGCCGGCGCCATCGAGGGCGCGCTCATGCGCCTGCTCGTCCTGTACGGAGCCGGCGAGAGCGAAGCCGTCGAGGTCGCCCATCATCTCGTCGAGTCCGACCTGCAAGGCCACGCTTCCCACGGCCTCATCCGCGCGCCGTGGTACATCGGCAAGATCGAGACGGGCGACATCGTCGTGAACGCGCCCGTGAGCGTGCAGAACGAGACGCCGTCCTCGGCGGTGCTCGATGGGGGCTGGGGCTTCGGGCAGCCGGTTTGCCGCCGCGCCATGGAGCTCGCGCTCGCCAAGGCGGAGAAGAACGTGGTCGCCTGCGTCACCGTGCGCAACGCCAACCACGTCGGCCGCCTGGGCGCCTACACGAGCCTCGCTCCGGCGCGCGGCATGGTCGCCATGGCCATGGCGAACCTCCATGGCACCAGCCACTGCGTGGCGCCGTACGGCGGCATCGACCGCCGCCTGCCCACCAACCCGCTGTCCATCGCCGCTCCGAAGGGTTCGGACCCGGCCTTCCTCCTCGACATGACGACGAGCATCGTGGCCGAGGGCAAGCTCAAGGTGAAGCTCAACCGCCGCGAGCCCTTGCCGGACGGCTGGGCCATCGACGCCGAGGGCCGTCCCGCGACGCGCCCCGAGCAGTTCTACGACGAGCCCAAGGGCGCCATCCTCCCGATGGGCGGATCCGTCGGCTATAAGGGCTACGGCCTCTCGCTCGCGGTGGACGCCCTCAGCGGCGGCCTGTCCGGCGCGCAGTGCTCCAACCCCAAGGCCAAGCGCCACGGCAACGCCTGCCTGTTCCTGGCCCTGCGCGTGGACGCCTTCCGTCCGTTGGCCGAGTTCCGGGAGCGCGTGGACGAGCTCGTCGCGCACGTGAAGTCCTCGCGTCCCGTCCCAGGGGCCGGCCCGGTGAAGGTGCCCGGCGAGCCCGAGGCCGAGTCCGCCGTCCGCGGCCGCCGCGACGGGGTCGCGCTCGACCCCGAGACGTGGTCGCAGCTGCTCGCCAAGGCCCGCGCCAAAGGCGCGGAGGCCGACTTCATCGCCGCACAGAGGTGACATGAAAGACCACTATCACTCCGAAGACTGCGACCTCTCCTTGCTCAAGGGCAAGACCGTGGCCGTCGTCGGCTACGGCATCCAGGGCCGCGCCCAGGCGTTGAACCTCCGCGACAGCGGCCTCTCCGTCGTCATCGGCAACAAGAAGGACGCGGCGTTCGAGCGGGCCGTCGAGGACGGGTTCGAGGTCGTCGACATCGCCTCGGCGGCCGCGCGCGGCGACGTGGTGATGCTGCTCATCCCCGACGAGTCGCATAAGACAGTCTTCGAGAAGGACCTCAAGGGCTTCCTCAAGGAGGGCGCGCTCGTCACCATCGCCCACGGCTACTCGGTGCGCTACAAGAAGTTCGCCATCCCAGCCGGCATCGACCTCGCCTTGCTCGCGCCCCGCTTCCCCGGAGCGCAGGTGCGGGGCTACTACGAGCAGGGCCACGGGGCGCCCGCGTTCCTCGACGTGATGCAGGACGCCACGGGCCAGGCGCTGCCGCGCGCGCTCGCCCTGGGCGAGGCCCTGGGATTCGCCCGCGCGGGCCTGCTGCGCGTGAGCGCGGCCGACGAGACGGATCTCGACCTGTTCGTCGAGCACTTCATGGCGCCGCTGTTCTTCCGCACCATGGAGGAGTCGCTGAAGTTCCTGGTCGAGCAGGGCTACCCCGCGAAAGCGGCCGCGCTCGAGCTCTATCTCTCCGGCGAGCGCGGCGCGTTCTGGAGCATGTGCGCGCAGAACGGCATGTACCGCACGCTCAAGTCCAACGCCTCCCCGACATGCCAGTTCGGCCTCTCGCACTACATCAAGGAGGTCTTCCCGAAGGAGCTCAAGGAGCGCATGAAGGTCGCGGTCGACGAGATCCGCGACGGCTCCTTCGCCAAGATGCTCGACGGGGAGGAAGCCAAGGGCTATCCCGTCACCGCGGCCTTCCATGCGGAGAAGGGCGCCAACATCATCTCCAAGACGGAAGACGAGGTGTTCCGCGTCATCCGCAAACCCAAGGCCGTGCCGGCCGCGCGATGAACGCGGCGCGCCGCGTCGCGGTCGTCACGGGCGGGACGTCGGGCATCGGCCGGGCCTGCGCCGAGTCGCTGGCCGCGCGCGGTCTGGACGTGGTCCTCGTCTACGGCCGCTCCGCCGCGGACGCGAGCCTGGCGCTGCGCTCCCTGCGCGCGCTGGCGCCCGGGGGCCGGCACGAGGCCGTCCGCGTCGACGTGTCGCGCCGAGCCGACGTCGAGCGCTTCTTCAAGGCGCTGGCGAGGCGGCACGGCCGGCTGGACGTGCTGGTCAACTCCGCGGCGTTCACGGCGCAGGTCCCGTTCGAGGACTTGGACGGCCTCGAGGAGGCCGTGGTGGACCGCATGCTGGCGGTCAACGTCAAAGGCGTGCTCAACACGTGCCGCGCGGGCCTGCGCCTCATGGCGGCCACGCGCCGCCGCGAGAGCCCGGCGTGGCGCGGGGCCGTCGTCAACGTCAGTTCCAACGCCGTGGCGACGCTCAACGCGAGCAACGTCGTCTACATGGCATCGAAGGCGGCCGTGGACGCGCTCACGCGAGGGCTCGCCAAGGCCTTCGGCGGTACGGCGCGCGTCAACGCGGTCGCGCCCGGGCTCAATAAGACGCGGCTGACCGCGGGCGCCGACCCGGCGCGCTTCCGAAGGACGCTCGACGCGACGCCGCTGGGCCGCCTGAGCGAGCCGCGCGACGCGGCCGACGCGGTGACGGCGCTCGCCCTCGACCTGCACTTCGTGCACGGACAGATCGTGCGCGTGGACGGAGGGCGCTCCTGATGCCTCGGTTCAAGGTCGTCATCACGCCGCAGGCCATGTTCCAGCGCCGGCCCGAGGTCGAGGCCGCGTTCGGCGCGGACTATGCGCTCGACTTCACCGGCGCGCCGGTGCACGACCGCGCGAAGCTGCTGGAGCGCCTGAAGGACGCCGACGGCGCCGTGCTCGGGGTCGAGAAGATCGACGCCGAGGTGCTCGCCGCCGCTCCGAAGGTCCGAGTGCTGTCGCGCTTCGGCACGGGCTACGACTCCATCGACCTGTCCGCGGCGAAGGCCAAGGGCGTGCGCGTGGCGGCCACCGCGGCCGCGCTCGCGCAGGGCGCCGTCGCCCGTCATGCCGTCGCTCTCGCCTTGGCCGTCTCCCATAACCTGAAGGCGGCCGCGGCTTCGCTCGGCGAAGGCCGCTGGGAGCGCGCGGCGAACCGCCCTGCCGGCGTGTTCGGCGTGCTGGGGCTCGGCGGCAGCGGCACGCTCGCGGCGCGGGCCGCGCAGGCCCTCGGCTTCAAGATCGCCTATTGGAGCCGCTCGCCCAAGCCGGAAGCGGGCAGGAGCGGCTGGAGAGCCTGCGCCGCTCCCGAGGAGCTGCTCGACGTCTCGGACATCGTGTCGGTCCA
>CAZTZW010000004.1:0-27732 GCA_964618085.1 uncultured Elusimicrobia bacterium | reverse complement strand
CCGTCTTATCGCCCACCTTCGTGTAAACGGCCTCGTTGAGGCCGATGCGGGTGACGCCCCTGCCGAGGAGGAACCCCTTGGGGTCCGCCGCGGCCGGGGAATCCGCGCGCGTCGCGGCGAGCTCGCAGAAAGCCGAGAGGTCGTCGATGGTGAGGCCCGTCAGGAAGGTGAGGCTGGAGAGCTTGAAGCGGTTGAAGAGGTTCGCGATGGAATTGGGCAGCTGGGACACCGTCCCGGCCATGCGCCCGTTGGCGATGAGCTTCTCCTGGTCGATGCTGATGACCAGCGAGCCCTTCGGCGTGAGCGCGAGGGCCGCGGTCAGGCTCTCCAGCGCCGAGGTGATGGTCGCGGCGACCGACGGGTGTCCGACCTTGTACAAGGCCATCTGGCCGAGCGCCTTGCCGATGGACTTGAGCGCCTCGAGGGACTGCTTCTCCAGGCTCGCGCCGGGCCCCGGCGTCGGGGCCGGGGGAGGCGGCGGCGGCGAGGCGGGAGGAGGCGCGTCGGACATCAGAGCCTCTCCACGCGTCCCTTGAGGCCGCGCGTCGCGTTGCGCGCGTCGAAGACGCGCTTGGCCGTCCGGCAGATCTTGGCGTAGTCGAGGCCCGCGTGGGCGGTGAGGATGCAGACGCAGTCGGCGCGCTTGATGAGCGCCTCGCTCATGCGCTTGCTGGCCCAGGTCCGACCGCCGACGCTCACCTTCGGCACGTGCGGGTCGTGGTACTCCACGACGGCGCCGTCCTCGGCGAGCAGGTGCATGATGTCGATCGACGGCGAGTCGCGGAAATCGCTCACGCCGGGCTTGTAGGCGGCGCCCAGGACGAGGATGCGGCTGCCCCGGACCGCCTTGCCGTCCTTGTTGAGGGCGCGCGCGATGCGCGAGACCGCGTACACCGGCATGCCGCCGTTGATGGTGGTGGCCAATTCGATGAAGCGGGGCTCGAAGTTGAGCGAGCGCATCTTCCAGCTCAGGAGCTGGGGGTCCTTGGGGATGCAGTGCCCGCCGATGCCCGGGCCCGGCCAGAACGGCATGAAGCCGAAGGGCTTGGTCTCGGCGGCGGCCACGATCTCCCACACGTCGAGGCCGAGGCGGTCGCAGATCTGCGCGAGCTCGTTGACGAGGGCGATGTTGACGGAGCGGAAGGTGTTCTCGAGCAGCTTGACCAGCTCGGCCGACGTGGTGTTCGACACGGGCACGACCTTCGAGATGACCTGCGCGTAGAGCGCCGCCGCGATGCGCGTGGACTCGGGGCCGACGCCGCCCACGACCTTCGGGGTGTTCTCGATCTTCCAGCGCGCGTTGCCGGGGTCGACGCGCTCGGGCGAGAAGGCCAGGTAGAAGTCCTTGCCGGCCTTCAGCCCGGACTTCTCCAACTCGGGGCGGACCGCCTCCTCGGTAGTGCCGGGATAAGTCGTGCTCTCCAGGACGACGAGCGCGTCCTTGCGCAGCCCCTTGGCCACGGCGCGGCACGCCTTGATGATGTTGGAGATGTCGGGTTCCTTGGTCTTGTGCAGCGGCGTCTGCACGCAGATCAAGATGGCGTCCAGGCTCCGCATGCGCGAGCCGGTCTCATCGACGGACAGGAGGCCCTGCTTGACCAGTCGTCCGAGCTCCGCGGAGGAGATGTCCTCGATGTAGGAACGGCCCGCTCGGATGTCGGCGGCCCGCTTGGGGTGCGCCTCGATGCCGGTCACCCGGAAGCCGCGTCGCGCGAAAGCCACCGCGAGCGGAAGGCCGACGTAGCCGAGCCCGACCACGCCGATACGGGCCGTGCGCTTCTCGATCCCCTCTGCCCAGTCCTTCACGGGGTGGAGTATAGACCATGAGGCGGGCCTTGTCCATGCTTTCCTTTATATGGAAGAATCCGTCCCACATGAAGAGCCGCGACGTCTGCGTGGTCGGAGCCGGTTACGTCGGATTGGTCACCGGCGCCTGTCTCGCCGAGATCGGCCATCGCGTCGTCTGCGTGGACTCCGACCCGGCCAAGCTCAAGGCTCTCAAGGCCGGCCGCATCCCCATCCACGAGCCCGGGCTCGACGAGGTGTTCCGCCGCGTCGTGCGCACCGGCAAGCTCGCCTTCGCCGCATCCGTCGAGGAGGGCCTGCGCTACAAGGGCCGCCGCTGCGACGTGGTCTTCATCGCCGTGGGCACCCCGCCGCGCCACGACGGCTCCGCCGACCTCTCCGCCGTCGAGGCCGTGGCCGAGACCGTGGCCAAGCACATGGCCGGCTACACCGTCATCGTGGACAAATCCACGGTACCCGTGGAGACCGGCGACTGGGTCTCCAAGACCATCCAGCGCTTCAACAAGCGCGGCATCCCCTACGACGTGGTCTCCAACCCTGAGTTCCTATCGGAAGGGACCGCCGTGCGCGACTTCATGTCGCCCGACCGCGTCGTGCTCGGCGTCTCCTCCAAGCGCGCGGAGACCGTCATGCGCGAGGTGTACGCTCCGCTCAAGGCGACCGTGCTCGTCACCGACGTCAAGAGCGCCGAGCTCATCAAGCACGCGTCGAACTCCTTCCTCGCCACCAAGATCAGCTACATCAACGCGGTCTCCAACCTCTGCGAGAAGGTCGGCGCCGACGTGAAGCTCGTGGCGCAGGGAATGGGCCTCGACCGCCGCATCGGCCCGATGTTCCTCAACTCCGGCATCGGCTTCGGCGGCTTCTGCTTCCCCAAGGACCTCGAGGCCTTCTACTGGATCAGCCGCCAGAAGGGCTACGACTTCAAGCTCCTCCAGGCGGTCAAGGAGATCAACGAGCACCAGAAGGGCTGGATCGGGCGCAAGATCGAGGAGAAGCTCTGGAACCTCTCCGGCAAGACGATCGCGCTGCTCGGCCTGGCGTTCAAGCCCGACACCGACGACATGCGCTTCGCCCCGTCCATCGACGTGGTCAAGCAGCTCAAGGAGCACGGCGTGAAGCTGCGCGCCTTCGACCCGGTCTCGATGAGCCGCGCCAAGGTCCTCCCCGAGTTCAAGGGCGTCAAGCTCTGCAAGGACGAGTACGAGACCGTCAAGGGCGCCGACGCCGTGGCCGTGGTCACGGAGTGGAAGCGCTTCCGAGAGCTCGACCTGCGCCGCGTCAAGAAGCTGATGCGCACGCCTCTCATCCTCGACGGGCGCAACATCTTCGACCCCGAGAAGGCCCGCTCCCTCGGCTTCGAATACGCCGGCGTCGGCCGCCCCTGACATGGGCGCCTTCAAGCGCGTCCTCATCACCGGCGGCGCCGGCTTCCTGGGCTCGCACCTCTGCGACCGCTACCTCGCCGACGGCTCCGAAGTCATCGTCGCCGACAACCTCCTCACCGGGCGCATGCAGAACATCGAGCACCTGGTGGGCAACCCGCGCTTCTCCTTCATCCGGCAGGACGTGAGCAACTACCTGCACGTGCCGGGCAAGCTCGACCTGGTCATGCACTTCGCCAGCCCCGCCTCGCCCGACGACTACCACCGCTGGCCCATCCCCACGCTCAAGGTCGGCGCGCTGGGCACCCACAAGGCCCTGGGCCTGGCCAAGGACAAGAAGGCGGTGTTCGCGCTGGCCTCCACCTCCGAGGTGTACGGCGACCCGCTGGTCTCGCCCCAGCCCGAGTCGTATTGGGGCAACGTGAACCCCATAGGTCCGCGCGGCGTCTACGACGAGGCCAAGCGCTTCGCCGAGGCGATGACCATGGCCTACCACCGCGCCCACGGCATCCCCGTGCGCATCGTGCGCATCTTCAACACCTACGGCCCGCGCATGCGCGTCAAGGACGGCCGCGCCGTGCCCAACTTCATCACCCAGGCGCTGAGGAACGAGCCCATCACCATCTACGGGACGGGCAAGCAGACCCGCAGCCTCACCTACGTCGACGACCTCGTCGAGGGCATCGTGCGCCTGGTCAAGTCGAAGCAGACCGGCCCCATGAACATCGGCAACCCGCGCGAGATGACCCTGCTGTCCATCGCCAAGCTGGTGAAGAAGCTCACGGGCTCCAAGTCGCGCATCGTCCACAAGCCCCTGCCGGTCGACGACCCCAAGGTGCGGCGTCCCGACATCGCGCTCGCGCGCAGGACCCTGAAGTGGTCGCCGACGGTCGACGCCGAGGACGGCCTCGCGCGCACCATCGCGTACTTCCGAGCCGTCCTCTGACCCTGATACTTTCCGTCGTCGTCCCGTGCCACAACGAGGAAGGCAACGTGGTCCGCTACCCGACGGAGCTGTTGCCCCCCCTCGAATCGCTCGGCCGCTCCTTCGAGGTCGTGCTTGTCGACGACGGCTCGCTCGACGGCACGGCCTCCGCGGCCGCCGCCCTCGCGAAGGCCGACCCTCGCGTGAGATTGGTCTCCCTTTCCCCCAACCGCGGCCTGGGGGCCGCGTTGCGCGCGGGCTTCGCCGCCGCCCGCGGCGAGTGGATCGCAACGCTCGACGCGGATCTGACATTCCGCCCCGGCGCCCTGCAGGAACTCCTCGCCAAGGCCGACGAAGGCGCCGACCTCGTCGCGGGCTCCCCGTACCTGCGGTCCGGCGACATAGACGTGCCCTGGTCTCGCGCCCTGCCCAGCCTCATGCTCAACGCGCTGTACCGCGGGCTGTTCGGCTTGGCGCTGACGTCCTACACCCCGGTGTTCCGGCTCTACCGCGCTTCCCTTATAAAGAGCCTCGACCTGAGCTCCGAGGGCTTCGAGATAAACGCCGAGCTCGCCGCGCGCGCCCTGCTCGCGCGCTGGACAGTCGCCGAGGTCCCCGCCTCCCTCGAGACCCGAGTCGCCGGCGTGTCCAAGCTGCGCCGCTGGCGCGAGCTGTCGCGCCACGCCCGCCTCATCCTCCGCCTGCTCGTCGGACGCTGAATTTCGTAGCATGGGCGCATGCCCGCCATCGGAACCCCCGAGCGCCCTCTCTCCGTCGCCGTCGTCGGCTCCGGTCCCTCCGGCTTCTACGCCGCGGAGTCGCTGCTCAAGACGCCCGACCTGACGGTGCGCGTCGATATGTTCGACCGCCTCCCCACCCCTTTCGGCCTCGTGCGCGGCGGCGTGGCGCCCGACCACCAGAAGATCAAGTCCGTGGCGGCGGTGTACGAGCGCACGGCGCAGGACCCCCGCTTCCGCTACTTCGGCGCGGTGAAAGCCGGCAAGGACGTGACCGTCGCCGAGCTCGCCGAGCGGCATGACGCCGTCATCTGGGCCGTCGGCTGCGAGAGCGACCGGCACATGGGCATCCCCGGCGAGGACCTCCAGGGCTCCTACTCCGCCACCGAGTTCGTGGGCTGGTACAACGGGCACCCCGACCACCGGGACAAGGCCTTCGACCTGTCGGTGGAGGCGGTCGCCGTCGTGGGCGTGGGCAACGTGGCCATGGACGTGACGCGCGTGCTCGCGCGCGACCCCGAGGAGCTGGCCAAGACCGACATCTCGGACTACGCGCTGGCCGCCCTGCGCAAGAGCGGGGTCAAGACCGTCTGGCTGCTGGGCCGCCGCGGCCCCGCCGAGGCCGCCTATTCGCCGGGCGAGATCGAGGAGATCGGGGAGCTCGGCGCGGCGTCTTTGGTCGTCGACCCGAAGGAAGCCGCGCTCGACGAGGTCTCCAAGCCCGAGCACGACGCGGACCCCGAGGCCCAGAAGAAGACCGCCTACGTGCAGGCCGTCGCCGCCAAGGGCGGCGCTCCCAAGGAGCGCCAGGTCCGACTGCGCTTCCGCGTCGGCCCCGTCGAGCTCATCGGCGAGGGCGGCAAGGTCAAGGCGATCAAGCTCGAGAGGAACAAGCTCGTCTCCGACGGCAAGGGCGGGGTGAAGGCCGCGGGCACGGGAGAGTTCGAGACGCATCCCGTCGGCCTCGTCCTTCGCTCCGTCGGCTACCGCGGCATCCCGGTGCCTGGCCTGCCCTTCGACGAGAAGTCGGGACACGTGCCCAACGCGGACGGCCGCGTCGTCGAGGCCCCGGGTAAGCCCGCCCTGCCCGGCCACTACGTCGTGGGCTGGGCCAAGCGCGGCCCCTCCGGCCTCATCGGCACCAACCGCGCCGACTCGGTCGCGACGGTGAAGGCGCTGCTCGAGGACTGGAAGGGCGGCAAGCTGCCCGCCCGCTCGGACGTGTCGCTCGACGCGACCTTGTCCCTGATGAAGTCCAAGGGCCTGCGCCCCATCAGCTTCGCCGACTGGCAGAAACTCGACAAGCTGGAGAAGGAACGCGGGGCCAAGGCCGGCAAGATCCGCGAGAAGTTCACCCGCGTCGAGGACATGCTGGCCGCCCTCGCCGCCTCGCCCGCCGCTTAAGGACCCGTTTCTCCCTGGGTCTCTTGCCCCCGCCCGGCGGGACCGGAGGACCGCCCCCGGAAAGGGCGTTAAGGGCTACCCTGGGGTCATGAGGCGGTCCCTTCGGTCCCCACGGTCTTTGGCGTTCGCGCTGTGCGGCTCTCTACTGGCGGCGTCCGTGCCCGCCGAGGCCAGCCGCGTCCTGGGCGCCGTCCCGGTCCGAGTCGCCGTCGCGCCCGCCGCGCCCATCGTCGCGCCCGCGGGAACGCTCCTCCTTTCGCCCGTCCCGCTCTCCCTGACGGCGCCGTCGCTCCAAGCTCCCGCGAACCAGAACGTCTCGTCCGTCGTCCCCTTCCGCCCCGCCGCGTCCGCCTTCATCCCGGTCGAAGGCGCCGAGACTCTCGCCGCGCCTCTCGCCGTCGCGCCGTTCGCCGCTCCCACCGTCGCCGACCTAGCCAGCCTCGCCGCCAACGACAACGTCCCCGCCGCCATCGGGACGGCCCGCGCCCTCGCCGTCCCGGAACAGGCCGCCCCGGTCTTCGACGGCGGCCGCCTGCGCTCCGCGGCGGACGGCCCCGACGTCCGCGGCTCCGCGCCCGACGCGCCGGGCGGACCGAAGCTCTCGAAGCCCTCCGTGCTGCGCGGCCTCTTCAAGAAGCGGCCCCCCACGGCGTACGGTTCAGTCCAGAGCGGCATCGCCTGGACCGCGCTCATCGGCGGCTGGTTCGCGGCCTTCTGGGGCGCGATGCCGACGCTCCAGATCCCCTACGTCTCCATCACGGCCGGCGTGCTGGGCGTCGGCGTATTCATCGTCATGGACTCGGCGCGCTGGCTGTACCGTCGCGCCCTGCGCCCGGCGCCGCCGCGCATCGTCTCGGGCGGCAAGCGCTTCGTCTCCTTCCTGGCCGGCATGGCGCTCGGCGCCGGACTCGTCACGGTCCCGCTGACCTACGAACGGCATCGGCATGCTTGCCCCGCCGGTACAGGAAATCGAGCGCTTCCACGCCGTCATCGACTCGCGCCGCGAATTCGGCGAGCGCGAGGACGTTCGTGCCGTCCACGGCGAAGCGCTCTCCGACGAGACGGTCAAGGTCCTCTCCGCCAACCCCGTCGGCCGCCGCATCCTCGACCAGCTGCGCGACCGCGGCGGCGTCCTGCGCATGCCGACCTTCTACGTCTCCAAGCAGGACGGTTCCTTGGCCGCCCACACCGCTTTGCTCGACGCGGTCTACATCGGCGCCGACGAGGTCACGGCCATGGGCTGGACCGTCGAACAGTTCCTCAAGGACCCGGCGCTCCAGCGGGAGTTCGTCCGCAAGTTCCAATCCACGCTCGCGCACGAGCTCACGCACGCCGGCCAGGGGCGGCGCTCTCCCCTGCAGTCCGACTATTTCCGTCCGGCCATGGAGCACGAATACGAGGCCTTCGTCAACGAACTGCTCTACAACCACGAGCGTCTGAAGGCCGACCCGACGGCGGACATCGGCGGGGACATCTACCACTACCTCGAGTCGCTGCGCGACCTGGCCGGCTACCTGCGCGACCTCGACGGGCTCGGCTCCTACCAGAAGAACGTGCATATCGACAACGCGTTCTGGCGCGCCTGGCGCGCGGACCTTTTCGCGCGCTGGCCCGCGCACCGCGTCGAGGCCTACCACCTCCTGGCCCTGCGCGAGCACGCGGCCGGCCGCGACAGGGTCGCCCAGAAGTACCAGGAGCGCGCGCATGCGGCGGCCGTCGCCGCGGGCCTCCCCCTCCCGCCGGAACTCCCGAAACGCTAGAATCGAGGGGTCATGTTCATGCCCCTCCTGTATTGGGTCGTCGCCCCCATCTTCATGGGCTGGCTCGTCATCCGCTGGATCAAGAAGCACGCCCCCCTCACCCCGCCCTCCGACGTGGCCGCGCTCTTCGCCGCGAGCCCCATCGAGAAGAAGTGGTTCCGCGCCGCGCGCCGCGGCGCCGAGGGCCTGACCGCCCTGGGCGACTTCGAGAAGCAGCCCGACGCGGTCGACCGCGCCTACCTCGGCAAGGAGCAGGCGCAGGCGAAGGGCGAGAAGGCCTCCTTCCTCGTCTTCAACGACAAAGCCGAGCTGCTCGAGCAGGTCGACTCCTGACGCCATGGCCGCCGCTCCGCTGCGCGTCATCGGCCACCTGCGCTCCTGCCTGCGCGAGAAGTTCGCCGCGCCGCGCCAGCCCCTGCTCGCGCCCGGCGCGACCGCCTCGCTGACGCTCAAGCCCGAGTTCCTCCCGGACCACTCCCTCGTAGGCCTCGACGGCTTCTCGCACGTCTGGCTGTTCTCCTACTTCCACCTCAACACCAACAAGAAGTTCCTGCCCAAGGTGCGCCCGCCGCGCCTGCAGGGCAAGGCCATCGGCCTGTTCGCCTCGCGCTCCCCGCACCGTCCCAGCCCGCTGGGCCTGTCCTTGGCGCGGCTCGTGCGCGTCGAGGGGCGCACCCTCCACCTCGCCGGCATCGACCTGGTCGACGGCACGCCCATCCTCGACGTGAAGCCCTACATCCCCGAGTGGGACAGCGTGCCCAACGCCGACGCCGGCTGGGTCAAGGACGCGCCCTTCCCGACTTTGAAGGTCGTGCTCTCGCCGAAAGCCCGTGCCGACGTGAAGGCCGCCGAGAAGCGCCTGAAGATATCCGGGCTGGCCCAGCTCCTCAAGGACCTCCTGACCCAGGACCCGCGCAACCCGCGCGACAAGTCGCAGAACGTCGACGGCCTGGAGCTGGGCTTCTTCCTCCATGACTTCGACGCGCACTTCTCGGTGACCAAGGGCGTCGCCACGGTCCTGAAGCTCGTGACCGGCACGTCCATGCACAAGAAGACGCCGGTGGCGCCTCCGAAGCGCGTCGGGCTCGCCGAGTGACGCCCGGGCAGGCCCGCGCCAACGTCCGGCGCATGTACCTCTGGCAGGCTCTCACGGGCCTGCATTTCTTCGCCGGCATCCTCATCCCCTTCTTCACGGACCACGGCGGCATCACCTTCTCACAGGTGATGTGGCTGCAGACCTGGTTCGTGTTCTGGATCTTCGCCCTCGAGGTGCCCACGGGCGCGGTGGCCGACTACCTGGGACGCAAGGCCTCCCTGCTGTGCTCCTGCGTCTTCCTCGTCGCCGCCGTCCTCTACTACGCCTCGTTCAAGGGCATGGGCCACTTCCTCTTCGCCGAGTGGCTATGGGCGGCCGCGCTCGCCTTCTCCTCGGGCGCCGACGAGTCCATGGTCTACGACAGCCTGAAGGCCGCCGGCCTCGAGGATGAGGCCAAGTCCGCGCTGGGCCGTCTCGGCTCCTTCCAGATCGGCGCCATCGCCGTCGCCGCCCCGCTGGGCAGCCTCATGGCCGCGAGCTGGGGCATGCGCGCCCCCCTGCTGGCCGGAGCCCTGCCCTTCACCGCCGCCTTCCTCGTGGCCCTGACGCTGCGCGAGCCGCCGGGCGAGGTCGAGGAGCGCAAGCGCTATTGGGACGTGCTCACGCGCGGCGTGCGCTACTTCGCCGGCCACGCCTCCCTGCGCCGCCTGGCCTGGGACGTGGTGAGCTGCTGGGTGTTCAGCTTCATGGTCATCTGGCTGTACCAGCCGCGTCTGCGCGAGCTGGGCTTCCCGCTGGCCTGGCTGGGCTTCGTCGCCACCGGCGGGACCTTGCTCCAAGTCCTCATCCTCTCCGACGTGGCGCGCGTCGAGCGCCTGTGCGGCGGGCCCCGCCGCTACCTCCTGCTGAGCAGCCTCGTCCCCGGAGTGTGCTTCCTGGCTCTGGCCTTCGCCCCGAGCCCGCTATGGGCCGCGCCTCTCATCATCCTCATCATGGGCGTCGGCCTGTCGCGGATGCACGCGGCGAGCTCCCACCTGAACAAGCACGTGGGCAGCTCGATGCGCGCGACCGTGCTCTCCTCCGTGGGCATGAGCCGCCAGCTGCTCACCGGCCTGGTCTATCCCCTGGTGGGCTGGGGCGCGACACGCTCCATCCCGTCCACCTTCGCGGCCCTGGGCGCCGCCGCCCTGCTGTGCGCGCTGCTCACGCCCCTGCGCCAGTCCGACCTGGACTAGCGCAAGGGAACATTCACGGCTAGACCAGCTTGCCTGCGTGCTTGCGCATGCCGCATACGCTCATGGTGTCGAACCGGATCAACAGGTCGACGTCTTCTTTGATCTGAGGAACGCCGTTGACGAGCGTCATGCCGCGCTGTCTGGCGAGCCGCTCGAAGGCGGCGACCCGCAACGCCGCGTCGCGCCGCGCACGCTCCGTCTTCTCCTTCTCCCGACCGCTGACGAGCGCGCCGGCCACGGGGCTCATAGCGCCCATCTGAAGAGCGTCGTAAACGCCGGAGACCGTGTCATGGATCCGCGCCGCTCGATCGGCCGCTTTCTCGGCGCGGCTCAGGTCCGCCTGAGCGTCCAGATGACCCGCCCCGATCGCGCCCTCGAGGGTCAACGGCACTGCCTGGTAGCAACCCGACTCCGGGCCCACTAGCGCACCCAGAGTGCTGCGGAAGTGCTGGACCACATCGGCTCCCCATTGGGGTCGTCCCAGCCATTGCGGCATCGCGATGACCAACTCGCTTGCGGCGGCATCGACTTCCTGCTGGCTGAAGCCGCTCGAGGCGCGCGAAGGCGCGGCGAGGGCGAGTACGGCGCAGACGGCGGCGGCGGCGCGGATGTGCGTTCTCATGGTCATGTCTCCTTGCAGTGCGGCCTACCGGTAGGATGACGGTAAACGCGGTCCGGAACGAGGAGCGGATGGGGCAAAACGCGATAGGCATGAACGTCCAGAAGGAGCCCTGCGCATCCGCGCCCAGGATGCGCAAGCCCGCTTCTGGACGCGTTGCCGCCGCGGAAGGGACCGGACGGCCCGTGACCCGTCCCGGATGAGCGCCCTATAATGGAAGCGTCGTCCAAACAGGAGAAACCATGCGATTCATCGCCGCCGTGCTCGCCCTCGCCGTGGCCGTCCCCGCTTCCGCGTCCGACTTCGTCGGTCCCGACGACGCGGCCGCCCTCGACAGGACCGTGCTCCAGGCCCACCTCGTCGCGTCCGACGAAGGGGTTCCCGCCGCCAAACGCCCCGTCCGCAATCCCGTCCTCGTCTTGGACGAGCCGGTCATCACCGTGGGCATCACCTTCGCCGACGGCAGCGGCACTGCCGTGTGGGTCACCGGCCGCATCCGCGGCGAGGGGCGCGACGTGAAGGTCCCCGTCTCGCAGTTCAACGTCACCCGCACGGGCTACGGGTTCTCGGTGGGCGGTCCCGCGGTCTGGGAGGCCGACAACGTCCTCCTCGCCCGGTTCATGAACGGACAGTTCAGGCTGGGCGCCATCGCGGCGGACCGGACCCTGCTCTTCGCCCCCGACATCTCGCTGTACAACGGCGTATTCCTGCACAACGAGACCAGCGAAGCCTCGGGCTGGCGCGCCCACGTCAGCGTCTTCCAGAAGACGACGCCTTAAGCGCGCTTGAAGGCGAAGGGCCCGAAGGCCTGCATCACTGGCATGAGGGAGACCCGGTTGACGTTGACGCGCCGCGGCAAGGTCGCCGTCCAGTAGACGGTCTCGGCCACGTCCTCGGCGGTCAGGGAGGCTATGCCCTCGTAGGGCTTGGCGGCCTTGGCTTTGTCGCCCTTGAAACGCACCAGGGAGAACTCCGTCTCGGCCAGGCCGGGCTCGACGTTGGTGACGCGCACGTTGGAGCCGAGCACGTCGGCGCGCAGGTTCAGCGCGAACTGCTTCACGAAGGCCTTGGTCGCGCCGTAGGCGTTGCCGCCGGGATAGGGGAAGTCGGCGGCCACCGAGCCGAGAGTGATGACGTGGCCCTCGTCGCGCGCGACCATGCCGGGCAGGACGGCGCGCACGGTGTAGAGCAGGCCCTTGATGTTGGTGTCGACCATCTCGTCCCAGTCGTCGAGGTCGGCCTGGGGCGCGGGCGCCAAGCCCAGCGCCAGACCCGCGTTGGCCACGAGCACGTTGGGCTCATCGAAGCCTTTCGGCAGGGTCGCGAGCATGGCGGCGGTCTTCTTGCGGTCGCGTACGTCGAAGGCGAGCGTCTCGCAGCGCGCGCCCAGTTCCTTCTTAAGGGCCTTCAGGCGCTGCGCGCGGCGACCGGTCGCGACGACCTTGGCGCCCTCCTGGACGAACCGCCGGGCGATGGCCGCTCCGAAGCCCGACGTCGCTCCGGTCACCAGCACGGTCAGTGAGCGGGGGTCGAGGGCGTTCTTCAAGTGGACGAAAAAAGTGGTGCGCTCGCCAGGAATCGTCCTGACCGCCGGCGCCTTCGGCGCCTTACGGCACGCGGTCAGGATTTCTTAGATATGTTCGATTCCTGGCTGAGTACTGAAAAAAGTGGTGCGCTCGCCAGGAATCGAACCTGGATATCTGCCTTCGCAGGGCAGCACACTATCCTTTGTGTTACGAGCGCGAGGTGGGGACTGCACGGGGATTATAGCGGATTTGACGCCAATCTGTATGGGGGCGGTATGGGGTTCAGCCCATCGGACCGGCTCTGGCGCTAGTTCGATGGGGCTGACCCCATGGACGACGGACGCCCTAGGAGGTTTTGTAGCATCCGGGCATGAACCGCCCCCTCGCCCTTCTCCTGTCCCTGGCCGTCTGCGTCCCCCCCGCCGCCGCCCGTCCTTTCGACGAGGAACGCGCGCAAGCCGCCGCGGCCAACAAGTGGGACACGGAGAAGCCCAAGTACCGGCGCGACCGCGAGGCGGACATCGAGCGGGTGTCGGTGGTCCTAGAGCCTGACTTCGCGACCCTTTCCTTCAAAGGCACTGCCACGCACACCTTCAAGGTGCTCGCTCCCGAGCTGGCCGAGCTGACGCTCGACGCCAAGGGCCTCGACGTCGCCAAGGCCTTCGACGGCAATGGGAAGTCCCTCGACTTCGACCTCACCGGCCAGAAACTGAAGGTCAAGCTGGCCAAGACGCTCAAGGCCGGCGAGCGCGGCAGCGTGCGCGTCGAGTACTCGGGCGCCTACGCCCAGGACACGGACGGCGTGTTCATGTTCAAGCCCGACGCGCGCTACCCCGGCCAGACCGACCTCCTTTATACGCAGGGCCAGCCGGAGACCAACAGCCACTGGGCCCCGCTCTACGACTACCCCAACGAGCGCGCCGCCAGCGAGGTCACCGTCATCGCGCCGGACGGGATGACGGCGCTGTCCAACGGCAAGCTCGCCTCTAAAGAGCCCGGCCCGCGGCCCGGAACCACGCGCTGGCATTGGGTGCAGGAGCGCCCGCACGTGTCCTACCTGATGGCCGTCTACATCGGCCGCTACGGGAAGGTGGACGCCTCCGCCCCCGTCGGCGAGAAGACCGTGCCGATGGCGTATTACGCGCCCGCCGGGCGCGAGGCCGACGCCGCCGTCACCTTCGCCAAGACGCCCGCGATGGTGACGTTCTTCTCCGAGTGGCTGGGCGAGCCCTACCCCTGGGACCGCTACGACCAGGTCGTGAACTACCGCTACGGCGGCGGCATGGAGAACACCGCCGCCACCAACATCGGCGAGCGCAACCTGCGCGACAAGCGCGCCATGCTCACCGACGACGCGGACGGCCTCATCGCGCACGAGCTGGCCCACCAGTGGTTCGGCGACCTCATCACCTGCAAGGACTGGTCGCACATCTGGATCAACGAGGCCTCCGCCTCCTACTTCCAGGCGCTGTGGGCGCAGAAGGACCGCGGGGAGGAGGAGTACCTCTGGGACCTGCGCGGCAAGGCGCGCGCCTACTTCGCCGAGGCGGGCTCCTACCGCCGCCCCATCGTGTCCGACCGCTACAAGCACCCCTGGGACGTGTTCGACCGCCACACCTACCAGAAGGGCTCCTACCTGATGCACATGCTGCGCCGGGACATCGGCGACGCGCGCTACCAGGCCGCGTGGCGCCGCTTCGTGCGCGACAACCGCGATACCGTCGCCGACACCGAGGACCTGCGCCGCGCCTTCGAGGAGACCACCGGCCGCTCCTTCGCCGAGTTCTTCGGGCAGTGGGTGTACGGCTCCGGTCATCCCGACCTCAAACTGACGCTCGGCTACGACTATAAAGACAAGAAGCTCACCTGGTCGCTGGAACAGAAGCAGGTCAAGAAGGGCCAGCCCGTCTTCAAGTTCAAGCTCCCCCTCCAACTCGCCGGCGGCAAGACCGTCGTCGCCGAGGTGACGCAGGAGAACCAGGACTTCTCCTGGGAGGCCCCGCGCCCCAAGTGGGCCTCCGTGGACCCGACTTTGGCCGCCTTGGCCGAGTACGACCTCGCCTGGCCCGAGGACATGCTCCTCGCCGAGCTCGCCGACGGCCCGTCGGGCGTCGTACGCGCCCGCGCCGCGGAGACGTTGGCCAAGAAGGGCTCGCCCAAGGTCGTCGCCGCGCTGGCCGAGTGCCTCAAGAAGGACAAGTTCTGGGGAACGGCCGTCGTCTGCGTCGAGAGCCTTTCTAAGACCGGCGGCGAAGCTTCCCTGAAAGCGCTGGCGGCGGGCGCGGCGCACAAGGACGCGCGCGTGCGCCGCGTCGTCGCCTCGGCCCTCGCCGGCTTCACGCGCAAGACCGAGGCCCTCGAGCCGCTCAAGGCGCTGGCGGGCGACGAGAGCTGGCAGGTGCAGGCCGAGGCGTTGCGCGCCATCGGCTCCCTGCGCTTGCCCGAGTCGCGCGGCCTGCTGGAGCCGCGTCTGAACGACAAGAGCTGGCACGACGCCGTGCCCGCCGGCGCGCTTGAGGGTCTCGGCCGCCTGAAGGACCCGTCCTTACTGCCCCTGCTCGAGTCGTGGATGGGCACGGGCCGCTCCATCTACGCGCGTAGCGCCGCGCTCGACGCCTACGCGCGCACGGCCGAGGGCAAGGACGGCGCCTACGATCCCTTCGTGCAGATGCTCGAGACCGAGACCGACTCCTACGTCACCGACGCGGTCGCGAGCGCTCTGCGCACGCTGGGCGACCCGCGCGCCATCCCCGCGCTCTCGCGCCTGGCCGCGCGCATGCCCGAGGGACGTTCAGGACGCATGCGCGACCTCATCGACTCCATCCGCGAAGGCAAGAAGGGCCGCCTCGAGGAGTTGTCGAGCCAGGTGGACGAGTTCTCCAAGAAGCTGGAGAAGCTCGAGAAGCGCCTCGAGGACGCCGAGAAGAAAAAGAAGGGCTGATGGAACCTCTCGTTTCGGGCGCGGGCAAGTTCCTCGACGTGTTCGTCCGCTACGTCGGCCCCGTCGTCGGCGTCGTCGCCGTCGGCACGATGCTCGTCAAGCTCCTCTTCGGAGCGGAGCAACTCGAGCGCTGGCCGTTGGGCCCGCTCCTGCGACTGGGCAAGGGCGTCCTGCAACTCGCCGTGGCCGCGATATCGATCCTCTTCACCCACGCGCTATGGCTCCCCATGGGCGGCGCCGTACCCGATAAGCAGGTCATGATGGGCCGTGCCCTCTCGGCGGCCTGCGCCGCCGGCGCGCTCACCTTGCTCTGGTTCGCCGGCCGTGCGTTCTGGTCGGGCGGCCGCCGGCTGTTCGCCGGCCCCGTGCCGTCCCTGCGGGATTAGCGGAACAGCTTCTCGAAGGTCGACATCTCCATCGGGTAGATGTCCGCGTCCCCGTCCTTGCGGATGGCGATGGACAGTTCCGATTGCCGCACGCTCAACGCGGCGTACTGCGCCATGTTCGGGTTGAGCTTGAGCACGAGCGCGTCCTTGTCCACGCCCAGCACGCGCACGTCCTGAAGGATGGTGGCGGTCATGTCGCGCTTGGCGGCGCCCTGCTTGACGCTGAACGTGCTCAGCACGTCCACGCGGTCGCCGACGCGCACGTGCCGCAGCTCGTAGGCGGGCAAGGGGATGCTAACGGCCCGCCAGCCGTTCTCCAGCAACCTGTTGTCGTAGCATCGGCCGAACAAGCGGTTGAACAAAGGCCGGCGCAAGTCGCGCCCCGCGGCGGCCGGCTCCGCGGCGTACGCCAGAGCGCCGGCTACGACCACGGACAGCATGAGCAGCGGCTTCCAGAAGCTCCTCATTTGATCTTCTCCACGGTCGGGCAGCCGTACTGGCAGCGCGTCGGCGACGGGCCCATGACCAGCGCCGAGGGCTCGCGCGCGTTGAGCGGCACGATGAGGTCGGGACCCTCGGCCACCGCGGCCGGCGTCCACTGGTTCCACGGCCCGGCCCATAACAAGAGAAAAGCGAGGAACGCCAATACCGACGCCCCGCACAGCCATCTCACGCATGAGTTCGATCTCATCCGCGGGAGGATAGCCGCGCGTCAGCGCGGCGTCAAGGGCGCGAGGAACATGTCCGCCGTCAGGCGCTCGCGCACGCGGCGCGTGCGGATGTATTCCGCCAGCTCCGCGCGCTGGCGCATCATCTCCGGGTAATCGACTCCCTGCATCACCGCGCGCATTTCGACGGAGAAAACCGCGAGGTCCGCCGCGACGCGCCGCGTCTCGCCGTCCTCCGCCTCGGCCAGGACGCGCGCGGCGTAGTCGAGCGCGCCCGGCAGATTGACCGTCAGATCATCAACGATGGTGACGGGCTTGATGGCGAAGTGCTTTAGCCTGTCATGCTCAGCGATGAGACGCGACGCGAAGGCCAACGTCTCCAGGCCGTGGCTGAGGCCTTCATGGTACCGGATCTCCAGGTCGTGAGAAGCGTGCGGTTCGTCCCATAGATTGAACTCCAGTTTGATTAGACCTCGTTCGCCGGACCGGTTGCGGCCGAACAGTATCGACTCGCGGTAATCCTGCGCCTGGAGGTTCGACGGGTGGCTCGAGGCCAGCTCCAAGATGAGTTTGGTCTCCACCGCCCGTGCCACGTCCGTCGCGCGCACGTTCCCGATGGAAGCCGGGACGCCGACATGGAGATGGCTTTGCGGCGCCTTGAACAATCCGTGGAGCCGGCGCATCAGCTTATCGAAGCGAGACGGCACGCTCTCCCAGGACGCATGACGCACTTCCGGCGAGCCGTCGGAGTCGGCGTCCACGCTGACGGGAAACCTCCCATTTAGCGCTTGTCCGACCCACCTCTCATAGCGAAGGTGCTTTAGGAGGCTCGATATTTTAGGCCAACGTACCGCGGCTTCGGCGAAGTAGCCGGGCCGCAGGTCGGTGAACACGAGATTGGCGCGGGTCAAGTCGACCCCGGGCCTCAGGACGAACCGTTCGACCTGAGAGCGGCTCATCTTGAATCCCAACATTAAATTTCTCATCGTGAACGAGGCGATGGAGGCCTTCTGCATCGCCTCCGCGCGCCGCAGCGCCGGTTTATGGCTGAGCAGCGCTCGAAGGACGTCCGCGTTGCCGAGTTCCGAATCCATCGAGTAGGTCAACGGCAGGTCGCGCCCCTTCTCGTCTTTGATCGTCGTCGGCTTTCTCCGCCTCCAATGACCCCTATTGAGGGCGCGCTCCGAGCGCCAGCGCTGCGCGATGCCTTTGAGCTCGAGCCCCTCCGGCGCCGGCGCCAGTCCGCCCCGGCGTCCGTCCTGTTCCAGCGCCTCGGCCGTCGTCCTGGCGCGCTCCATCACGCGCTGAGACTGAGGCTCGACCGCCTCAAGCACGACGGTCGCGGGCGGCGGCACATAGTTGAAGCCCGTATAGATCGTCTCTCCGCTCTCCGACGGCTGCTGCTGCGGCATGGCGGCCGGCGGCGGGGACGCGGAGAGAAGACTGAGGCTCAATCCAGCGGGGATGCGGCCCGGCGCCGAGAAGAAGTTCAAGGACGGCGTCATCGGTGCGGGCGCAAAAGTGGGCGTCAGCGACGCCGTGATGGGGACCGGAGCGACGGCTCGCACGCGCGTCGCTTCTGCCCGAAGGGGCATGATTCCGATCAGCAGCCCGGCCGCGGCGCGCGTCAGATTCATGCCTCCAGTGTAGCCCTCCCGACCGGAACGGGGTTGGGCACTCAGGGAGGCACGGCGCCGTCAGGCGCTCCAGAAGCCGGACTGCGCACGCGCGGGCTGCGCGCGCAACGGCGCTTCGCCGCGAGGTCTAGAGGCGGCGGAGCAGGGCCACGGTCTCGACGTGGTCGGTGTGCGGGAACAGGTCGACCGCGGTCAGGCGCTCGACCGCGTAGCGCTCCAGCAGCGGCTTGAGGTCGCGGGCCAGCGCCTCGGGGTTGCAGGAGACGTACAGCAAAGCGGCCGGCGAATGCGTGACCAGGGCCTTCACCGTCTCCTTGTGTAGGCCGGCTCGCGGCGGGTCGATGACGGCGAAGTCGGGCTCCATGTCGAGCAGGGCCGGGAGCAGGAACTCGGTCTTGGCGTGGTAGAAGTCGCAGTTTTCGATGCCGTTGAGCTTGGCGTTAGCCTCGGCGTCGCGCACCGCGCCCTCGACGATCTCCACGCCCACGACCTTGCGGCAGGCCCCGGCCAGCGCGAGCGCGATGCCGCCGCCGCCGCAGTACAGGTCGAGCGCCAGCCCGCCGCCGAGTTCACGGGCCCACTCGCGCAGGAGCGAGTAGAGCACCTCCGTCCCGCGTGAGTTGGTCTGGAAGAACGACCCGGGCGAGATGCGGTAGTCCACCACGCCCTCGGCGAAGCGCAAGGTCTCGGTGATGTAGCCCGGCCCGTGTAGGACCTCGATGGAATCGATGGAAGACGTGTCGGAGACGGCTTCATGGCGCCCCAGCAGGATGGTCGTCGCGGGGTAGGCCGCGAGCACCGCCGCGACGAGCGACTCCTTCGGGACCTCGCCCGCGCCGCACATCAGCACGACCATGCGCTCGGGCCGGTTCTTGGCTTCGCGAATGACCAGGTGCCGCAGCACGCCTTCTTTCTTATGCGAGTTGTATGGAGGGACCTTCTCCCTCTCGGCCCAGGCGCGGACGGCCTTGAGCAGTCCGGCGGCCTCGGGCGAGGGCAGGTGGCACTCCTCCAAGTCAAGGATGGTGTACCAGCGGCCCTTGGGCTTCATGCCGAGCTTCAGCCACGGGCCGCCCTCGACGACGGGGTACACGTCGCCGAAGGAGAACTCCATCTTGTTGCGGTAGTTCCAGGCTTCGGGCGCGCCCAGTATGGCAAGGGGCGGCAGTCCGGTCAGGCCGGACAGAGCTTTCGCGACGGCTTCCTTCTTATAGGACAGCTGGGAGGCGTAGGCGACGTCCTGGTGGGAGCAGCCCCCGCACGTCCCGAAGTGGCGGCAGCGGGCCGCGACCGTCGCCTCAGGTCGAGAACTTGAAGTGGCAGACATCGCCGTCCCGCATGACGTACTCCTTGCCCTCGGAACGGATGAGGCCCTTCTCGCGCAAGGCGGCTTCCGAGCCGAGCCGGTCCATGTCGGCGTAGCCGTAGATGTCGGCCTTGATGAAGCCCTTCTCGAAGTCGGAGTGGATGACGCCGGCGGCCTGCGGGGCCTTGGCGCCCACGGGGATGGGCCAGGCGCGCACCTCGGTCTCGCCGCAGGTGAAGTAGGACTGCAGGCCGAGCGTCTTGTAGGCCGCGATGATGACCTTCTCGAGGCCGCTCTGGGTCATGCCGAGGTCCTTCATGAACATCTCCCGGTCCTCCCCGGAGAGCTGGGCGATCTCGCTCTCGAGCTTGCCGCAGATGACCACGGACTCCGAGCCGCGGCCCTTGCAGAACGCCTGGAAGTCGGCGACGACCGTCGCGTCCGGGGTCTCGTCGGTGTTGCCGACGTAGAGCACGGGCTTGGCGGTCAGGAGCATGAAGTCGCGCAGGACCTTGGGGTCCAGGCCCAGGGCGCGCGCGGGCTTGCCCGACTCCAGGCCGTTCTTGAGCGTGTCGAGGACGACCAGCGCCTCGCGCGCGGCCTTGTCTCCCGACTTGGCCTTGCCCGAGACCTTCTCGTACTGCTTGGTCAGGCTCTCCAGATCGGCGAGCATCAGCTCGGTCTCGATGACCTCGACGTCGCGCTTGGGGTCGACGTTGCCCATGGTGTGGACGACGTCGGGGTCCTTGAACAGGCGGACCATGTGGAGGATGGCGTCCACCTCGCGGATGTTCGCCAGGAACTTGTTGCCCAGACCCTCGCCGGACGCCGCGCCTTTGACGAGGCCGGCGATGTCGACGAAGCGGCAGGAGGCGGGCACGGTCTTCTTAGGCTTGACCAGCTCGGTGAGCCGGCCCAGCCGGTGGTCCGGAACGCCGACCACGCCCACGTTGGGCTCGATGGTGGTGAAGGGGTAGTTCGACGCGGCCGCGTTGCCGGAGGTGAGCGCGTTGAAGATGGTGGACTTTCCGACGTTGGGCAAGCCGACGATGCCGATTTCCATTATGAAGGGATGATACCAAATCGCCCTCGGCGGCCCCCCGGGACCTAAGGTCCTGGAATGTCCTGGGCCCTGTGCCCGTCGATTTCGGGACGCTCGGCCCGCGCCGGGCGGGAGCCGAAACGATAGGATGCGGCCATGATGAACACCAAGTCCCTCCGCGCCGTCCTCGCCGCACTCCTCGCCCTCTCGCCCCTCTCCGCCGCCGCGAACCCCGTCGTCCGCGTCGCCCCGGTGAACGGCGTCCGCCCCGTCGCCGGCCCGATCATGCCCGTCGTCGCCCCGGTGAACGGCCTCGGCGCCTCGCGCCTGTCCGTCGCGGCCCCGAGCCTCGCCTCCGCGTCGAGCCTGCTCTCCGCCCCGTCCCTGGCGCCCGCCGCCGGCCTCGTCGCCCCGGCCGACGCGCCCCTCGCCTCGGTCTCCCCTCTCGCCGCCTCCCAGACCGGCTTCCGCGCCGACCCGGCCCTCGCCGACGTCGCCGTCGAGGCCGCCGCCTACGCCGCGGAGACGCCTCTCGCCGCGGCCGCTTCCGCCCCGCAGTCCGCGCCCGCCGCCTCGCGCGGTCTCCTCGCCCGCGTGACCTCGCTCTTCTCCCGCCAGCCCTCCCAGGTCGGCGACCTGTTCGACGCCTCCCGCGGCAAGGGCGGCCTGAGCAGCACCGGCCTGATGCCGCAGCGGCCGGCCACCCTCCCCAACAACTCGCGCCTCGATGACGAGCCCTCCGCCCCCTCCGCCGAGGAAGTCCCCGGCGTGCGCTTCCAGACGTGGGCCCTCAACGGCGAGCGCCGCACCGGCGTGACCTTCGAGACGCGCCGGACGCTCGACGCGGACGCGGGCTCCGAGGCCTCCGTCGAGGCCGCCCTGCGCGCCATGATCGACGCCGAGAACGCCCGCTTCGGCCTGCGCTCGAACGAGCTGCAGACCGTCCACGTGCGCCGCTTCACGGGCGCCTCCGGCCAGGCCGACACCTTCTTCGCCCTGTTCCGCCAGACCAAGGACGGTCTCGTGGTGCACGGCTCGGACCTCTCCTTCGTCATCAAGGTCCTCGACGGCAAGCCCGTCCTGGTCTCCCAGGACGCGACCCTCTTCCCGCAGCTCGAGGTGGACACCAACCAGGTGCTGACCGACGAGCAGATCATGGATCGCATCCAGCAGCGCACGGGCGCGACGCCCGAGGCCCTGTCGGCCCTGCAGTTCGTGGAGCAGAAGGTCATCTTCTCCCGCGGCCGCTGGCACGCCGCCAAGCTCTACGTCGCCGAGGGCCTGCCCTTCATGATCGCGGTGAACGTCGCCGACGGCACGGTCTTCGCCTGGGACAACCGCACCGGCGCCCAGAGCCTCGCGCCGGCCGCCGCCACCACCGGCGTGCTCAAGGGCAAGGCCGTGGACCGCGGCCCCATGCTCGCGACCTCCAAGATCTCCGAGGTCCCGCTGCCCTACCTCTCGGTCAAGCTCCCCAACGGCAAGACCGTGGTCACCGACAAGAACGGCCGCTTCACCGCCGACGCGGCGATGGGCCTCGACCTGAGCCAGGAGATCGTCCTCAACGCCGAGCTCGCCGGCCCCTACGCCAAGATCGAGGACCAGGCCGGCAAGACCCCGACCATCTCCATCAAGCTCGTCCCCGGCCAGGAAGTGACCGTGGTCGTCAACCCGGACTCGACCCTCTCCGATGAGCGCGTCCTCGCCGACATCAACGCCTTCCACAAGGTGAACATGTCGCTGGGCTTCCTGCGCGAGCGCAAGCTCACCACCGCGGCGATGGACAACTACCAGATCCCGGTGCGCACCAACATCAACGACGAGTGCAACGCCTACTACACGCCGGGCCGCCCGACGCTGAACTTCTTTCGCTCCAGCAAGAACTGCGTGAACTCCGCCTACGACACCGTGGCCGAGCATGAGAACGGCCACTACTGGGACGATAAGACCGGCGGCATCAAGAACGGCGGCCTCTCCGAGGGCTGGGGCGACATCCTCTCCATGTACCGCCTCGGCAACCCCGTCATCGGCGAGCACTTCCTGAAGGTCGCCCGCGACGGCGTGGACTACATCCGCCACGGCGAGAACACCTACCAGTACCAGCAGCACGACGCGGTGCACGATCAGGGCCAGGCGTGGGGCGGCTTCGCGTGGAAGCTGCGCAAGATGCTCATCGCCAAGCTCGGCGAGCAGGAGGGCGCGGCCGTCGCCGAGGCGCTCGTCCTGCCGACCATGTTCGCCAAGTCCCGCACCATCCCCGACGCCATGGCGCAGGTCCTCATCAACGCCATGCGCAACGACGGGACGCTGATGCACGAGAAGGAGATCCGCGCGGCCGCCAAGCTGCACGGCATCACCCTCCCCGAGAACCCCGGCGCGGTCACCCGCCTCACGCGCTGGACCCTGCGGATGCTCGGCTGGGAATAAGACTTAAGCCGGACGCATAAGAAGAAGGGGGCGGCCGCGAGGCCGCCCCCTTCGATTTTACGGAGACAGCGAATCCTCACCTCGTCATTGCCCGCGCCGAACCGTCGTATTTTTGGCATACTGGCGTCATGAAACAGCTCTCCGCCCTACTGGTTGCCCTCCTGCTCGCCTCCCCCGCCTCCGCCGTCGAATGGACGCCCCTCGGCGCCCGCGCGCTGGGCATGGGCGGCACCGGAGTCGCCGTGCCTCAGGGCCCGGCCGACAACTACTGGAACCCGGCCAATCTCGGCTCCGCCGAGTCCAAGAGCGGCTTCGCGGCGCCCGGCGCCGTCCACTTCGGCGTCACCGGCTCCATGATCGAGGGCGCCAACGACCTCGACGAGCTCTCCAAGCGCTCCGCCGGCG
Organism: uncultured Elusimicrobia bacterium; assembly: GCA_964618085.1. Taxonomy (GTDB): domain Bacteria; phylum Elusimicrobiota; class Elusimicrobia; order UBA1565; family UBA9628; genus GWA2-66-18. The sequence goes on along the minus strand of CAZTZW010000004.1, from coordinate 4,487 downwards.
CCATCACCCAGCCCGAGCTCGACGCGGCCCTCGACAAGCTCGGCGCCAGCGGCAACGGCGTGCGCGCCGACGGCGGCGTGGGCTTCAACCTCAAGATCAAGAAGCTCGCCTTCTTCCTCAACGGCTTCGCCTACATGGGCGCCGTGCCGTCCGTGGACCGCACCGGCGGCGCCGCGGCCATCGCCAACAAGACCAACAACTCCAAGCTCATCGTGCGCGGCGCCAACGTCACCGAGTTCGGCGTGGGCTACGGCCAGGAACTGCCGTTCGCCCCGGGCCTTTTCCTCGGCGGCAACCTCAAGGCCATGTCGGCCAAGGTCGGCCACGCCGAGGCCTTCATCCTGCGCGAAGACCAGGAGTTCAACGACCTCCTCAAGAAGATGAAGGACGGCGCCCGCACCAGCTCCAACTTCGGCGTCGACGTGGGCGCCCTGTGGGACATCGAGCGCAGCATCGAGGGGACGCCCCTGCGCCCGCGCGTCGGCCTGACCGGCCGCAACCTCAACAACCCGTCGTTCAAGCAGCCGGCGTCCGCGACCCTCGCCGGCCACGGCGACAAGTTCCGCGTGAACCCGCAGCTGCGCCTCGGCGGCGCCATCAGCCCGTTCAACTGGTGGCACATCTCGACCGACCTCGACCTCACCCGCAACACCACTCCCATCGACGGCGTCGCCAGCCGGCAGTGGGGCGTGGGCACCGAGGTCAACGTCTTCAACCGCTCTTGGATCAACGTGCCCCTGCGCGTCGGCTTCAACCGCAACCTGGCCGACGGCCGTTCGGGCACCATGCTGACCATGGGCACCGGCCTCAACCTCGCCCACGTCAACGTGGACCTCTCGGCCGCCATCAGCCCGAAGAAGGTGCGGACCCAGAGCCAGGGCAAGAACGAGGAATTCCCGCGCGAGGCCGCCATCGGCTTCAACCTCGCCCTGCTCTTCGGCGGCGAGCGCGACAACGCCCCGAAGTCCCGCTCCTACGAGCCCGCCCCGTCATCCTCCGCCCCGCCCGCCGCCTCCTCCGACCAGCCCCAATCCACGGAGAAGGTCAAGGAAGCCATGGACAAGGCGCAGAAGGAGCTCGACGCCGAGTCCAAGAAGCAGTAATCCGTCTTCGACGTCACGACGAAAAAGCCCCTGGCGCTCGCGCGCCGGGGGCTTTTTTCATAGCACGGATGTCCTGACGACTTTCCTGGCGCAGTCGCCGGGGCATCCATGCTATGAAGAGGAGTTCCGGGGGACAGTCCCCGTCATCACGTCCTCAGGCGGGTCGAGGGGGACAGTCCCCCTATGGTCGAGGGGGACAGTCCCCCTATAGGTCCCAGCGCTTGATGAGGACGACGGACAGGGAGCCGAAGACCACGTTGGCCAGCCATGCGCCCACGAAGGGAGGGACCCGCCCGCTGACGCCCAGCGCGCGCCCCACCTCGATGAACCAGAGGTAGAGGAAGGACAGCGCCAGCGCGGAGCAGAAGCTGACGACCATCGAGGACTTGCGCAGGCGCAGCGCGATGGGGATGCCGAGAGCGCACAGCACCACGCTGACCAGCGGGTAGGCGAGCTTCGCCTGGGCGGCTACCTCGAGCTCCCGCGCCGAGCCGCCGAAGCGTCCGACGCGTCCCACCTGCGCGCGGACCTCCCGGAGGGTCAGCTCGTCGGGGTTCGTCGCGCGCGGCACCAACTCCAGAGGAGGCGTGCGCAGGTCGGAGTAGCGGATCTTGAACGGCGCCTCGCTCACGCCCTCCGCGCCGAACGTCCGCTCGACGCCGTCATGGAATATCCAGCGACCGGCCGTCGGGCTCCAGAGCGCGAGGCGGGCGTCGAGCTGGGAGCCCACTCCCTTCGTCCCGAAGGTCTCCAAGGTCGGGCGCTCCAGCCGCCCATCCTTGGGCAGGAAATGCCATGCCTCGACGAACTGGTCCGGCCCACCGATGAGGGCCACGTTCTGATACTTGGTCCACTCCCACTCCGGATGCACCGTCTCCCGCCACAGACGGCGCGAATGCGCCCAGGCCCACGGCGAGACCGTCTCCTGCGCGGCGAAGGCGACGAGGGCGACGCCGATGGAGCACCAGAGGACCGGCTTCCAGAAGCGCTTGGTCTCCAAGCCCACCGATTGCGTCGCCAGCCACTCCCCGCTGTTGACGAAGCCGCCGATGGCCACGAGCGTGGCCAGCAAGGTCGCCATGGGGATGACCCGCACCGCCCAGTACGGCACCGACAGCCACAGGCACTCGAGGATGACCCAGATGGACGCTTTCGACTTGACGATGTGGTGCATCCGATCGAAGGTGTCGCCCAGGAAGATGAGCACGGCGAACAAGGCCAGCCCGTAGGCGAAGGGCTGGAGGAACCGCTTCATCATGTAGCGGTCGAAGATGGTCATAGCTTCGCCGCCCGCCGGGTGAGCCAAGCGCCGGCGGCAAAGCCGGCGACGTCGGCCAGCCACGGCGCCAGCGGCGCCAGCGCGTCGTGCCGCCGGCCGAAGCTGACGCCCACGACGAGCAGGCCGTAGAAGGCGAAAAGCACGCCCAAGCTCGCGACGAAGTTGCCGCCCCGCGAGCGGCTCTTCAAGCCCAGTCCCAGCGGCGCGGCCAGCCAGAAGAAGACGAAGGGCGAGAACGCCGACGCGCTGCGCAGGGCCGCCTCGACGCGGTACTCGCGGCGCCGGTCGGCCTTGGTCTCCGGGTCCGCGATGCGGCGGCGCAGGGAGGGCGTGTTCATCTCCTGGATGTCGAGCTCGCGCGAGACCGCCGGGCCGCCGGCCAAGGGGAGGTGGACACGGTAGCGCGCGAAGCTGCCCGACGTGAACTTCGCGGGGTCCTCGTTGGGGAGCTGAAGCTCGCCGTCGAGCAGCTCCAGGTCGATGCCGCGGCCAGGATCGAGGGTGAGCGTGCCGTTCTCCGCGTTCACCCGGATGGAGGTGCGGTCGCCGGGCTTGACCAGGTAGACGCCCTCGAGGCGGCCGGTGGTCTCGTGGTAATCGCGCGCGAACAGCCGCCAGGGGCCGAGGGTGGTGAAGGAGCGCGGCCGCAGGTCCAGGCGCGCCATCTTCGAGGACGCCCCCTCCACGGCCTTGCGGAAGGAGCGGTAGCCCTCGGGGCCGGTCTTGTGGTTGATGAGCAGGAGCAGGCCGGTCAGCAGCACCGCCGCCCAGAAGAACGGCCGCGTGATGTCCCGGAACGAGAAGCCCGCCGCGCGCAGGGCCATGAGCTCGCCCGTCGTGGAGAGCTGGCCCAAGACCAGCATCACGGAGACGAGGAAAGCCATGGGCACGGCCAAGGTAGCGAAGGAAGGCAGCAGGCGCGCGAAGCAGGACAGGATCCAATACGCGGGGATGCCCTTCATCATCGCCAGCGTGAACAGGCGCAGGAACTGGTTCATGAGCAGGACGCCCAGGAACAGCACCAGGCACGCCCCGAACATCGGGAGGAACTGGCGCAGGAGGTAGCGCGGGACGATGGGCAAGGACGGCGCGGCCATCGCCTTGATTCTACCAAGTAACGTAATCCGTTATAATCGGGGCATGAACCAGACCGACGAAGCCGTCGCCTACGCCAACGCCAATTTCCCGACCTTCCGCGAAGACCTCATCGAGCTCGCCAAGATCCCCAGCGTCTCGTTCCCCGGCTTCGACCCCAAGGAGGTCGACCGCTCCGCCGAGGCCACGGCCGCTTTGCTGCGCAAACGCGGTCTGGAGAACGTGGAGATCCTGCGCATCCCCGGCGCCTTCCCCTACGTCTACGGCGACTGGCTCCACGCTCCCGGCAAGCCCACCCTCTTGCTCTACGCGCACCACGACGTCCAGCCCGCCGGCCGCGAGGAGCTGTGGAAGTCTCCGCCCTTCGTCCCCACCGAGCGCGACGGCCGCCTCTACGGCCGCGGCTGCGCCGACGACAAGGCCGGCGCGGTCGCGCACACCAGCGCCATCGCGTCCTGGCTGCAGACCGCCGGGAAGCTCCCGGTCAACGTGAAGGTCATCATCGAGGGCGAGGAGGAGGTCGGCTCCGACAACCTCGAGCCCTTCCTCGATAAGTACGCCTCCAAGGTCATGGCCGACGCCATCGTGCTCACCGACACCGGCAACTTCGACGCCGACACCCCCTCCATCACGGTCGCGCTGCGCGGCCTCGTCGCCGTCGACGTGACGGTCAAGTCGATGGACCATCCGCTGCACTCCGGCATGTGGGGCGGCCCCGTCGCCGACCCGACCATCGCGCTCTCCAAGATGATCGCCGCCTGCGTGGACGCCAAGGGTAAGATGCTGTTCCCTGGCGCCTACAAGAACGTCAAGAAGCCGGCCAAGGCCATGGAAGCCAGCCTCAAGATGCTCAAGTACCCCGAGAAGGTCTTCCGCATGCAGTCGGGGCTCAACGCCAAGACCAAGCTGATGGTCGGCGCCAAGGACATCCTGCGCTCCAACTGGTACTGGCCCTCGTTCTCGGTCAACGCCTTCCAGGCCTCCAACAAGACGGACTGCGCCAACATCAT
>CAZTZW010000003.1:0-29722 GCA_964618085.1 uncultured Elusimicrobia bacterium | reverse complement strand
GCGGTGAAATTCAAGGTCCGAGTCGTTGATGAAGAAGATCGGGTGCATGTCGCACTTCTCCAAGACCCGAAGCAGGAACGTCGGCTCGCCGCCAAGCTCGCGGAAGTTGGTCAGCAAGCTCGTGAGGTCAGATTTTCCGCTCACCCAGCGGTTTTCGGGCGTGGTGTAACTAATTCTCGGCATTTGGCCCCTTTGGATTACAGCAGATTCCGGCTTCGGGGAATATCCTTGTCTCGACGCACAGGAGAGAGACCATGGAAACCCAAGCGAGTGGAGCCCCGAACGGAATCGAGAAAGTAGTCGCCGCGTGCTCCGCCGTCACCGATGATTGGCGCCACCAGAGGCTGATAACCCTGGCAGCCTTGGCCTCGTTTCGAACGGACACGAATTATCCTCGCCTCCCGATTTATCCCATCCTCGGGACCGGAGTGGATCTCCTCGCCATGCGGGGGCTCATGAAGGGCATCCTCAATGCCGATGGCTTTCTTGTTCAAGTCGATGCGTTGACGGCCCCGACCCTGGCTGCGGACCAAGGGACTCCCCAGTGCCTGCTCCTGGACATGACCGCCGCCAACGCCGGGCAGTTCTATCACGCGATGCAGTTAGCCTACGCCCGCTGCATTCCCGGGAACGCCATCATCCTTAAGAAACGGAGAACTCCCGTCTACGGAGACACTTGGATCCTCGCCCCGGAGGCGCTCGCCGGTGACATAAGCGTCTGGGGAATTGTCCTGGAACTCGAGCGCCGCGGCCTTGCTTGCGTCAACATTGATGAGCTGGCTGCATCGCTGGCCGACGTGAAGGGCTCGCTGCGAGAGCTAAGCAGGCAGGCCGAGCTTCGCATCGACCCGTCGGACCTGCCGAGTTCTCAATACCTTGGTGTTTCCGTGCGCCGGGGCTATCTCTATCTGGCGGCGCTTGGCCGTTGGCTTGACACGATCTTCCCGCCCGGTAGATTCCTTGATGCCGTTCGCGAGTGCGTGAAGGCTGCGGATCGCCGCGCCAGCGGCAGGGCGCCGACCAGACTCAGGCACGCGATCCTCTGTCGGATCGTTCTGGATTACATTAACGCTTCCGAGCACAAACCCGACTACAAGGAAAGCTACCGCGAAGACTCCCTGGCAACCCATGTCGGGGAGGTTTGCCCCGAGCAGTACGGGGGGCTTGATGGGACGGAGCTCGGGAAGATCTTCTCGCGGATCGGAGTGGGGACGATCTCACGCCACGGGTTCGTGCCGGCCGAAGGCGAGAAACGTGAGTGGCGCAGCTTGGTCATGTTCTCGAAGGACGACATCGCCAAGATGGTCGAGATAGCGGCGGAACTTGAAGGGGGGAGGTAGGTCATGGCTACTGAATGTGTCATCGCGACGGCGGCGCTCAAAGACGGGCTGCTCAAGGTGCGGTCGGCATGGTCGGACGTGGAGGTTAACCCGAACCTAAAGTTCGTCCTCTTCAAGGTCAGCGAGGGGGCGCTCAAGCTCCGCGCCTCGAATCTCTCGACCACGGTAGAGGTCTCTTTGCCGCTCTATTCGAAGTGCCCCAACCCCGGGGCCTTTGCCCTCATCGGCCAGCAGATTCTAGACATCGTGAAAACCTCCGACACCCTGGTCACGCTGTCAGTGGATGACGCCTACATTTGCACCGTCAAGACCAAGGGCTATGAGTGGATTCTTCCGGGCAAGGAGAGCTTTCCTCTGGGCGACTCCTTCAAAGAGACCGCGGACCCCAGTTCCGCACCCGTGCGGGTGTCACGGGGGATCTTACTCAAGAGTTTGGATGTCTGCGAATCCTGCATGTCCGATAACCCTGCCGCATCCAACATGCGAGGGATCGCGTTCACCGCGAACTCAGTGCAATCCACCGACGGAAATCGCATCGCCCTCTACCGGAAGAGCGCGGGGGACGCTTCGTTCACCGTCCCCGCGATGATCGTCCCCGTTCTTAAGACGTTGCTGGACTATGGAGTCGATGAGCATGTTCAGCTCCGCGCGAATTCCAGTCAGGTGGAAGTGACGGTGGGCTCCGACGTCGTGGTCTTCGGCCAGATGGGCAGCTTCGTCAACATCGACGCCATCGCCAGCCACTTGGAGATGTTCCAGCCCAAGTTCCAGGTGGACCGAGACGCCTTCATCCTCGGCCTGAAGCGAGCGGGCCTACTTGGGGATAAGAAGTCCGCAATCTCGATCTCCCGCGCCGGCGAAGACATCCGCTTCGTCGCCTATAACGGAGCCCAGAAGATGGGCGAGGGCACCCTCCGGGTCACCTGGAAGACCCCGGATATGGACTTCTCCATCAAGCTCAACTGGAAGATCGTAAACGATGTTCTCGGGATTCTCGACTCCCTGATCATCAATTTCGGCGTGGGGGATTTCCGGGGAAATCAGTTTCTCAGGCTTGATGAGGACGACCGCACCATCATCGTGCTGAGCATGACTGCGTGAACGGACGAGTTCAGGAGCTTCGTTTGAAAAGGAGGACATCATGAGCAAGAAGAAAAAGTCGAAGGACATCACGCCGGAAGACCGGATACTGCAAACCTGGGTTCGCGGCTGCGGACCCAGGCGGTGCCCGAGTTGCAACGAGCCGTACAACGCCATCCTTGTTCACGCCATTCCGGGTAAAGAGCTCTGGGCCGTCGGCTGCCTGGATCCGGACGGTGAGTCGTTGGATGTGGCGGGCTATGTCTGCGAAGTCTGAGGCCACATGGAGCGGAAGGGACGAAACGCCAAGGCCGGCACGTATATTGTCGATGGATGGCAATACTACGTGCCGGCGTTGCCGGCCTTCAAGTCTGGCCGCCAGGAATTCAAACTGGTCTATGACAATGGCCGGCTCATCGAGTCGGTCGAAGTCCCGGCTTCTTCGTCGCGGCCTGCGGCCAGCGGGGCACCGGCGGGTTGGCTCACGATGGCCCAGGCGGCGGCGAAGTGCCGGTGCTCGTTGTACTGGTTCTCTCGCAACTGGCGTGGGTGGGGGCTGCACCCATCGCGGCTTGGGCGGCTGCTCTTCGATGAGAGCGAGATCGAGAACATGTTGAAAGGGAAGCGGCTCGTCCGCCGCGGGCGGCCGAGTAAGGTCCGGGGGTTGCGTGCCTAGGCCCAAGGGGCGCGCGTTCAAGGCCATCCGCATGGGCCGCGAACTCGTGCGCATCGAGTTCCGCTACGAGGGCGAGTACGTCCGCAGGACGTGCCGCATGGACGCGCTGCGTGCGTTCCTGTTGGGCGGGGAGCCGGAGGAGAGCAATCTCGCGTACAGGGCGGAGCCTATTACCTTTCGGGAGTACGCCGAAAAGAAGTATCTGCCCTTCGCGGCTCGGCCGCGGCTCAAGAACCCGAAGTCGTACCTGTGCGAGGTGAACATCCTTAAGGCGCTCTCAAAGCGTCTGGGTGACCGCTACCTGCACGAGATCCAAACCAAGGATGCCGAGGCCCTCAAGGAATTCTGGCTCAAGCAGCCGCGGGTCAATAGCACCATCAAGAAGCGGCTGAACGGCTTGCGGCGCGTCTTGGACTACGCCGAGTCCGCGGGGCTCATCAAGAAGAACCCCATCAAGCCGGTGAAGGGTCTGCCGGTGGGCGACCGAAGCCACATTTGGCTGAGGCTTCCCGAGATCGACCGCTTGCTCGAGAAGTGCGACCCGACGATCAAGCCCTTGGTCGAGTACATGGTTCTGACCGGGGCCCGGATCGGTGAAGCTTTGGATTTCCGTAAGGGCGACGTCCGCAACGGGAAGCTCTACGTCCCGACCGAGAAGCAGGGCCGGTCCGCTCGCGAGCAGATGCGGGAGTTCGACATCGCGAGCCTGGGGCCGCGGTTCACGGCGCTTCTGGCGAGGCTGACCCCGCACCCGGAAACTGGCTTCTACTTCTATGCCTTAGGACATGCGGGAACGGGGGGCGCCTTGTCGTATAACTACTTCCAGACGCTATTCTCACGGGCACGGAAGGCCGCCGGGTTGGCGGGGGATGGATCCACCGAACGGCTGCATCCTCATGACCTCCGCGGAACTTTCGCCATGCACCGCGCGATGGTCATCAACAGTTTCCGCCAGCTGCAGGCGGAGCTCGGCCACGGCAATCCTCGTTCGATGCAGGCCTACTTGGACCGCGCGCGGCAGTTCGACCCGAAGGAGTCGATTTTCTACGTTGAGCCGACTCCGCCCCCTAAGTCCTAGGGTTGAGGCCGGTCGAGGAAGTAGCCCTTTTTGCGGATGTTCTTAATCAGGCGCTTGCCTAGTTTCTTCCTGAGGTTGGCCAGATGAACTTCGACCGTTTTAAGGCTCTTGGCCGCCGCGCTCTTTCTGGACTGTGCTACGAACACATTATCATCGAAAGACGCGTTCTTCTTTGGCAACTCGCGGGTTCGGTGGGGCCAAACCTTGCGAAAGAGCGCTTGTCGGGTGAGGGGAGCTTCGTGCCTCGCAAGTTGTTGGATTAGCTGAAACTCCTTGGGCGCGAGCCGGAACACCTTTTTACCAATGGTCACCTCGTTCTGCTCAGGGTTGAGAGAGAACGCGCTTGGTTGAACGGGCTTTTTTCGTCCGTTTGACGGCTCCGACTTCCGTCGCAAGATTGACCGGCAGCGCGCGAGCAGGCTGTCGGCATTCTGAGAGGCGGCTCCACCGACATAATCGTCGGCCCCGTAGTCTAGAAACAAGACCTCTTGAGCCTCGCTGTCCTCGGCCGTGAGGACTAGGATGGGGATGCCGGAGGTGGTGGGGGCGGTCTTGAGGCTCTTAAAGAGCCCGAATGCGTCGATGTCCGGACTGCCGACAATAAGGATTATGAGGGCAGGCTTGTCGCGCTGCGCAGCTTTAATGGCCGCTTGCTCTGACGTGGCGAACAGGACTTCACACCCGTTGCTCCCGACGTTATCTGCCAGGCCTTCGGAGAGGAGACGCATGAAATCCTCATCCGTATCGATTAAGAGAACCCGTTCACGCATGTCAAAGCATACCAACTTGGCCCCGAGTCGAGGCCTGGCCAAAAATTGGGGTGACCTTAGTAATCGTCCGGGGGTAAAGTAGTCCAAGGCGAGTTCGCTAATCGCTGCGGAGGCTGAAGATGAAAAGAAAGGTGCGGTCGGGCGTCCCGAGGGCTTCAATCCGTCGGCCAGACGCGATGGCGCCATCGGGGGAGTTCATCATCAGCTACGACGCGGGTGAAGACCTGCTTTGGATCGGTCGAGTTTCTAGCGACCATTCTAAGGGCGATATCGTCGAGGTCGAACCGAGCACCTTGGTAACGCTGAGTAATCCGGGATTCCCGCAGGCTTTCATCACGAGCGTCGCTTTCACGAGAGCGTCGAAGCATCCGCTTTGGCGCCGTCTGTTCGGGGCGCTCGATCACTCCGCAAGGGAGCGATCCGGGATTAAGCTCTCACTATGGTGCAACTGGTTTGCGGGGGCGCGATGAAGCCCGCGCCCGTCGTGCTGGCGTTGGCGGGGATGCTCACGGCCTGCGCGACCCCGAAGCCCTTCCTGGAATCGCGGGTGTCAATTCTGGGGATTAACTCGTCTGGGGGCGCCACGAGAACCCAGGATGGGCGAGAGGAGCAGCTGATCGACTTGGTGGGCGCGAGAGCTGCGTTGGAGGGGCAGTTGTTGAAGCAAGGGGTGGTCATTGAGGGTGACATGGATGCGGGACGGGTATCTGGCCCTGCGGAGGAGGGGGAGCCTCTTCTCAAGAACGTGATGCTGGTTACGAAGTTCGGCCGCCCGGCTTCGCCCAAGGCGGTGAGATACGGCGTCACCATCAACATCAGGCACAACATCGGACTGCTGACCGCGTTCTCTCTGGGCCTGCTGCCCTACACGATTGATATTACTGCGAGAGTCACGGATATTCAAACAGGGGAGATTCGAGCATCGGTGAGCACTCGGGCTGTCGGTAGCATCTTCAATTCGCGTGGAGTATATAAGGGCATGCGCAGGCTCGGCGACGGCATCGCGATGGAATTAAGGCGTCTTCAGCTTGGCCGTGACGGGCTGATCGGTGGAAACATCGAGGGGGTGTCGCTGTGAATGCTAAATCCGAAATTGCGCGTCTCATTGTGCTGATGCAAGACTTCCGCCAATTCCCTAAGTATCAGCTGGAGCGACGGCTCGATATCTTCATCGCGTTGTTTCTCCCGGAGTTCTTGAGCGCCACCTTCGGAGGGGCGCCTGTCGAAATCATGGCGCCGGAATTTCCCTTGAAGAAGGATGGGAGTAGGGCGTCGGTGAATGCTGACTACCTGCTCTATCGGGGTGGTGATAAGCCCGCCTGGATCATTCTCGAGTTGAAGACCTGCGAGGGGTCCTTGGGGGCCTCCCAATGCGAGAAGTATCTGGCTGCGGCGCGAAAGGGAATGCGCGGCCTACTCGAGGAGATTCGTGAGATTAAGAACGGATCGGGCGAGGCTTCCAAGTACGAATACCTGCTCGGGAAGTTCTCATTCCCGGAGCGATTGGAGCATCCTGTCGAGGTTGTCTACCTCTCGCCGTGCGCGCGGGAATCGCTGGGCGGGGAGTTCGCGGGGATGCTGGGGGCCGATACCATTCGATGGATCACCTTGGCGGAGTTTTGCGCCTGGGAACCGAGAGAGGGTGGTGAGCTGTGGGTGGAGCTCAAGCGACTTCTGCTGCAGATTCCTTCTGCGGTCGTTGCCGGAGGACGCGGGCTCGTTGAGGTGCGCGCTTGCCCGGCTTGCGGAGAGGGGATCCAGTTCAGTGGGAGTGTTGCGCGCAGCCGGAGATCCCTCGATGTCCACCTGACTGGCGCGCATAAGGACATTCCCGCCGAGGCTAGAAGGACGTTGATTCTCGAGGTCTTCCCGGATATCGAATGAGATTATCTAAGTCGCAATTCGTCCTGGGGCTGCAGTGCCACAAGGCCATGTGGCTCTACCAGCACCGCAGGTGGCTGATGGCGCCTACCGCGCCGCGCCTTCAGGCCATATTCGATCGGGGCCATGAAATAGGCGAGTTGGCCCGGACGCGATTTCCGGGTGGTCGGCTGATAGCTGAGGACCACGAGCACATCCCGGAGGCGATCGACGCTACGGGAAGGGCGGTTCGTGAGGGGGTCGGAACGATCTACGAGGCAGCAGTCGTTTTTGACGGCGTTCTTGTAAGAGCCGACATTCTCGATCGCAGAAAGGATGGCGGCTGGGACCTAATCGAGGTAAAGAGTTCCCGCGGCCTGAAGGCCACTTATGTCGATGACCTGGCTATTCAGACTTACACGCTTCGGGGCGCAGGGTTTCGGGTTGAGCGGGCGCTCCTCATGCACCTCAATCCGAAGGGCGCAGGTGGAGGTCAGGAAGACTGCTTTAAGTTCGCGGACCTGACCGAAAAAGTGGAGAAACGGCTTGAAGGCGTAGCGCGCGAAGTGCGCGCGCAGCGTGTCGTATCGGGTCTGAGTTCACCACCCGCCATAGAGGTCGGGAGGCACTGCTATAACCCGTATGAGTGTCGGTTCAAAGCCCTTTGCTGGGAGGTGGGTGGGGCGGGTCAGTAGGGTGGAAGGGGTATGATTTCACCGAGCGGCTGGCCCCCAATAGTTCGAAGCAGAAGTGTGCTTGCGATGGCGCTTGCAGTCTGGTGTATTACTGGGGGGTGTTGTTGGGGGAGAGCCCACTGCAAATCGCAGCCACTCCAAAGGGTGTCGAAGCGTAAATTAACCCGGCTGCCCCAAACTGCATATCCCTATCGAATTTCCCTTTGCATTCCCACCACTTGGATTCAAGATTAGGTTTCCAAGCGGAGATAGCTCCTTCTGTTAGGACAAATACGGTGCCGTCGAATCCACATTCGACAGAGCGGGGCTCGCTATCTAAATCAATTTTCTTCACTAGGCTCTTTTCTTGAAAACAGAGGAGTTTGCGCCCGTCAGGGCTAAAAACGTACGTCGTCTTTTCGGGACCTGGAGCTATCCTGCAATCCGCTGATGAAAGAATCGTCTTGGTGTTAATTTCCCATAGCCGTGACGCCTTCATTGGGTCCAGCGCAAGAAAGCCATCGGAGGTTTTCAGGAATAAAATGTCTTCTTTGCTTATCGCGGGGGAGAGCATGCCCCTGGTTTCATTAACGGGGATAGCTGAGATGTCCGTGCCAGATCGGGCATCGATCGTGTGAAGCGTATAAGTCGAGTTATTGAAATCGCCTCGAACTGTGGAGATGTAGAAAATTCCATTAGCTAATAAGGCCGAGTCATATGCACCATCGAACTGCTTCTGCCATGAGAATTTGCAGGATTCCCAGTTGAGGCCCCGAAAGAGAATCTGGTCATTAAAATCCTTCGGTCCTCCGCGGCGAAGTTCGGTATAAAAGACAAGATTGCCATTCGCATCACTAAATACATAGCCAACAGACTCGTTGGTCTAGTGTTCTGACAGAATTTTATCTGTATAGATATCGAGACGTCGGATTAGGGTGATATCGTCATCTGATTCGAGGCTTATATAGCTCGGGGCGGATCGTGAGAATATCTTCTTTGAATGATCGAGTCCGTGGCCACCGTCTATCTGGCGAATCAACTTCCCTGATATCCCGTCAACGAGTCCCTGACGATCATAATGCCCTCGAACAAAAAGGACGTTTTCTGGCCCTTGTTGGCATGATCCAAATTGGGGGTCATTCTTCCAGTGGGGATAGGTGTGGTAGTTCTTGGGATAAAAGGTCGCATCCCACTTTTTTAGGCCTGCGACCAGTTCCCATTGAGAGCTTGTCGGGGTGGGGTGGTGTGCAAGTATCCGCTTCTCCACTAATCCGAGAGGGTAATCTCCGACGGTTTCAGAAAGCTCAGTGTGGCGCAGTAGCCACTGGAGAACTTCAGGCGAGCGGAGAAGATCGAGGTCGTTCCTTGCAGCTAGTGCGATGCGGCTCTCTAGATTGCCGCATGCGTTGAGAGCTTCAACCGCATCGCGACCTCTGCCGAGGGCAGCGAGACACTTCGCTTTGTGAAACCACGCCGTGGAATCTCCGGGCGTATTGGAAATGGATTTTTCCGACAGTGCCACGGCATTCTGAAAATCACCCAAGATGTAGGCGGCGCGGGAGGCCTCAAGAAATCCCTGTCCTGCCAGCCAGTTGGTCGTGGCGACAGCTGGCAGATTTGTCTCAGAATTGCCCTGAAAATTGGATGCAGCAGCTTCCAAGGCCTGATGCGACGGTGAGTCCTGGTCCGCTGCTGCATACTTGCCCGCGCGCGACAAGTATTCAAGCGCCTTGGTGATGTCGGTCTGCTCTGGGGCGTACAGAAACAGTATCCCGATCCGATGTAATACGAAGTAGTCATAGGGATCGAGCGCTTCGGCGGCGAGAAACTCCTTCAAGGCATCGCTGTAGAGCGATGGATCCCTTTGGGCATTGCGGGAAAGCTTGAGGCCGCGCTCGATATGGAGGATACGTTGCTTTTGGCTTTCGGGTATTCGTAGCAGCGTGCCGATATCCTGAAGGAGCAGATTGGTGATGCGTTGTTGATCTATGAGCAGAGATGCGCGCAGATCGATGCGAGCTAGGAGCGTGGTGGCTTCTTTGGTTTGCTGATGGAGCTCGGAGATTTGGTGGCTGGCAACTTCAAGGAGTTCGTTGGTGCGCTCGCTTTCTTTTGAGAGGCTGCGGATTCTGTCACTCAGCGAAGAGAGCCCGCCTGCAACGGAAGATAATCCTACGGCCAAAGTGCCAGATATCTGCTGCGATGCACGGTCAATCGCATTTATTTGCTCGCGACTGGTCTTCTCAAGAAAGTAGCCGGTAGTCGTTGCTAGATATTTTGCAAGGAGCGCATTATTTAGATACGAATCCCAGCTACTTTTTGCCGCGAGCGGATCATGACCGTACGAATTAAAGTAGGTGAGCCCGTATGTGCTTTGAGAAGCAAGCGTTGGTTCGCTCATTTTGGGGTGATTTTCTGGGTGATTGGCAGAAGGGTAGTATGGGAATGCCACCAAAACAAGCCTTAACGGAATGGAGGAGGAGAGGTAGTTCGACCCGAACGATTTAGTCGGGTCCAGGGGGCGGGCGTCACCTTGACGCTATTGGGAAGCGGGGGCTACACTGGCGCCGTATACAGCTGCTGAATGCCAGCTGGAGATAGTCAATGAGCCTAATTCCCAATGACGACCTGCTCCTCTCCGACTTGCCTCCTGCACGGGCATCGTGGACCGTCCTGCGGCCGTTCTGCGCGACTTTCGACGGATACAAGGTTCTGGGGCGGCGCCTTCCGCGCGTTGCCCGGAACCCATCACCCGGCGATATCTCCGAGTTGAGAGGGGCCCTCTTCTTTGAATTCCGGGCCTGGGTTTGGACCTCCCCGAAAGGAGCCCCGCCTTCGACCAAGGAACTCGCTGCCAGGTGGTGGCCGATTCTGGAGCTCATTCGCAAGAATCTTCGCCGGCATCCCCCTAAGAGGGCTTTCAAGAAGCTGACGATGGCGCGTACCTGGTGTTATGGTAAGTGCCCCGTGTACAAGGTGAGTGTGGACGCAGTCGGGAATGTTCGCTGGGTCGGCAAGCGGCATGTTCGAAAGCTGGGGCGCGCAGCCTGGAAGGTCAGTCGGGAGAATATCTTGAAGCTCCGGGCGCTCCTTCGAGAGGAGGGGTTCGGCTCCCTACGGAACTCATACCCCAAGAAGGATGTCTCGGGTCAGGCTGATTGCATCACTTCGGTCCACTACACCGATGGGCGCGTGAAGCGCGTCGCGCATCATCTGGGCGATAGGCGGACACCGGAGGCGCTACGCTCCCTGGAGCAGCAGGTCGACAAGCTTTTGGGAACCTGGAAGCGCATGGGGCCGATGCCCAAGGCGCATCATGGGCCTAGCGACTACTCGAAGATCGTCGGAAAGCGCTAATGAGGGCCGGCGCGCGGTTATCCAAATCCCAGTACGTCCGCGGGCTCCAATGCCATAAGGCGCTGTGGCTTTACCGCAATCGCAAGGATCTCATCCCAGAGACCTCGGACAATCAGCAGATGATCTTCGACCAGGGGCAGGTCATCGGGCTCCTGGCGCAGCAGCGCTTCCCAGGCGGGGTCCTGATTAGGGAGGACCACACTCAGCCCGTTGAAGCCGTCGCGTCGACGCGGGCAGCGGTCAAGGCGGGCGCACGGGCCATTTACGAGGCCGGCGCCATCCATGAGAATGTCCTGGTGCGTGCTGACATCCTCGTGCGCACCGCGGGCAACAAGGCCTGGGACCTCATCGAAGTCAAAAGCTCGACCGAAGTCAAAGACGTCTATCTCCATGACGTGGCCGTGCAGCGGTTCGTTCTGCAGGGTGCGGGCTACCCGATCCGTCGGTGCTTCCTGATGCACATCGACAATGAGTATGTGCGGAAAGGGGAGATCGACCCCAATGGTCTTTTCGCGTTGACGGATATCACCGATAAGGTGCTCGGGCTGCAAAAGTCCGTCCCGACGCAGTTGCGGGCCATGCAGGTGATGCTGGCCCGGTCCAAGGCCCCCGACGTGCCGATTGGAGCACAGTGCTTCGACCCCTACGAATGCTTGTTCAACAGCCACTGCTGGTCAAAGGTCCCGGAGTATTCCGTCTTCGACCTTGGTGGCGCACGGTTCGATAAGAAGATCGCGTGGTGGCGCAAAGGAATCAAGACCGTCGCCGACATCCCTGAAGAAGGGCTCAGCAGGGCGCAGGGAATTCAGGTCAAAGTGGCGAAGTCGAAGCGTCCGCACATCGACCTCGGGGGTATCGCCGAGGCCTTGAGTGAGCTTGAGTTCCCGCTCCATTTTCTCGATTTTGAGACAGTTAATCCCGCCCTGCCGCCTTACGATGGGTTGAGGCCCTTTCAACAGCTGACATTCCAAGCCTCGGTTCATATCCGTAAGAGAAAGGGTGGCCCGCTCGTACACGAGGAATTCCTCGATGACGGTCGACAGGACCCTCGTCCAGGAATGATTGCCTTCCTCACGCGCGTCATCGGTCCGAAGGGGACCGTCATCGCCTATAACAAGGGGTTCGAGGGTAACTGCCTCGCGGAGCTGGCGCAGATCGATTCGCGCAACGCCAAGCGGCTCCTTTCCATGAAAGCGCGGCTCTGGGACCTGGGGGGGCCATTCCGAGGGGCGGATTACGTGCATCCTGACTTCGAGGGCAAGTGGTCCATCAAGGTTGTGCTCCCGACGCTCATCCCGCGCATGACCTATGAAGGGATGCCTATTCACGATGGCGGTGGGGCGCAGGTCGCCTATGCAAATCTTTTGAGCGGCAAGATGTCGCGCTCGGAAACCCAGAAGACACTCAAGGACTTGAAGGCGTACTGCGGGCAGGACACGATGGCGATGGTCCAGCTCCTGAAGTATTTGGAAGCCATAGTCTCTAGGAAAGGGCCGCGTTAACTATGGCAAGGCGAAAGGGCCAGGTGGCGTCCCTGCCGGGATGGCTGACGAGCTCCTTGCCGCAGAAGAATTCGGTCTTCATCCGGGCGGGTGAGGTTCATCACGGTAGCCTGGTCGTGGACCGTTTCCCGGACCTGGGCATCCGTCCTTTGGGTGATCTGATTAGCCAGGACCAGACGCTCAGCATCGCGCCTATCCTCGAAGCCCTCGACGTCGTGGCCGCTTCTCGGTCCGTGTTCCCGTGGGCGAAATCCCCGGCCAGCTATTGGACGTACTACGCGCTCTATAACCGGTACGGTCGCGGCTCTTGGAATGATGCGAACTATTCGGTGCAGATTCGGCATCAGATGCGCGACGTCTTGGATTACCACGCCTCTGCGTTGCCCGAGAATATCGCGAGAAGCCGCGGGATTGGGGCCAATTCATCACCGAAGGAATCTTTGCGCAACGGTTTCTATCGGGGGATGGCAGCACACTCATTGGAAAGGGAGGCTGACAGGCAATCCCTGGGTCCTATTTTCCGCACGATGTATCACCACATCCGTGCCGACAGGGCGATCCCGGCGCGGACCGTCAAGGCGTTTCGTGATCGGTGGGTCGTCCAATCCCCGGTCCTGAGGCGTCGGGTGGCTGGGCGCACTATCGGTGAGTGGATCGTGAGGGATGATAACCCAGAGGATGCGGCAATCAAGCTGTATTATCGTTTGCCCGAGACCGGGGTCGTCGATCTGCAGAAACTTCTCGCCGGCTACTTCGTGCTCCGCGCGGTGTATGGCTACAGCCTGGTCAAGGAATACAGCGGCAACAAGAGCGAGATTCGGGCGGTGGCGCGAGCCGCCGAGTCATTGCTCGGGAAGACGGTTCCCGAGAAACGCGGTGAGAAGGATTTCAAGCGCCTGCAGGATCTCCTTGACGAGGCCGTTCGCTCAGGTGTTCCTCCGAGGAAGAACGAAGCCGCCGAGCTCAGCAGCCTCAAGAAGACGCCGATCTTCCGGAACTTCCGCCTTGGGGTGTTCATTAACAAGACGCTTGAGATGAATCGGTACATCGCCGCTGCCGCGGGGAGCCGCTAACGTGGGCCGCATGCGCAGCCATATCCTATCGGCGCTCCGAACCCAGGAGCTCCTAGCCATGACCTATACGGCGGACATGGGCCTCGTGCTGGGGTTGGCGAAGCTGCGTGGGGATTCGCGCCGCCTGGAGGTTCTCTGCGATGGGGCGAAGTATATCCCGCGGCGGTTCCGTAGAGGGGGAGGACGCTACCCTCGCGTCGCCGCGAGTCGTACGGGAGACGCGCTCTTCCACCCCAAGATTTGGCTCTTCCATCGTCGTGGGCGGGTGCACGCTCTCGCGATTGGCTCCATGAATCTGGGTGCAGCGGAGATGTCCCAGGCCGCGAACTTCGCCGCATTCATCAAGCCTCGCAACCTTCGGCTTGGGGACCTGGGGGTGGCGGTTTCCCAGCGGAAAAATGAATCCAAGAAACTGAAACTCCTCCTCAATTGCCGGATGAAGGATGGGAAGCTCCATGCCGGACCTCATGATGAGCTGTATTCTGTTCTTGAGCGCGCGCTCGCCGGTCTGGGACAGGAAGAGTATGACATCATCATCGCGAGCGCCCAGCCGGTGAGCTCGACGCTTCTGCGGCGCCTGGTGAAGCGAGACAGAGCGAAGTCGTGCTCTATCTTCATTCGGGACCCGAGCTGTGTGCCGATGAATGATGCGGCGGTGCCGACGTCATACCTGACGCCGAGACTCTTGTCTGGGTCGAAGAAGCAACTGCACGGGAAGGCGTTCTTCGCTGGTAATTCATCGAGGGCCGTCTTGTACATCGGCTCGGCGAACTTCACGGCCACGGGATACGGGTTATCCCGCGGGGCCTCGGGGGCCGCCAATATTGAGGGTGGAGTTCTCATTAGTGCCGAAGGGAAGCGGGAGGTCCAGTATCTCCGCACGGCGGTCCGGCGGATCTTGAGCGGTGAATGGGGTAAGCTGAAGCCCGAGGAAGTCAAGCGTGGGCGCAGCTTGGAAGATCGGTCCCAAGGCGAAGACCGCGAGGTCCGCCTGCTTCGGCACTTGGCGGCTTCCATTTCCATCCGTCGTCGAAGCGACGGAGCCAACGAACTGCGCCTCAAGACGCGATTGCAATTCGAGGCGGGCGTGCTTGACCTTCACCGCCTGGCAATTCAGGCGGGGGACCATATTTCCGATGCGTGGGAGCGGGGGCGGACCCGTGTGCCGCGTGAAGTGTCGCTGACGCTGCCGGCGTGGTCGGTCGACCTGCACTTGCATGCCAACTATGACGGCCTGCGCAGCACGCTCGTTCTTCCGCTGTCCCATCTCATGTGGGATGGAGAAGGTAACAATCAGGAAAGCAGATCCATATTCGAGCTACTTGCGTTCGGGGATGAGGCCGGCTCGCGGGGTTCGAGTCGCAGAGGAAAGGATAGGCTTTTGAGCGGCAGCGGTATCCAAGAGGAGGACGACCTTCGCTTCCCTTGGGCGACTCTCCGCGCAGTAAAGAAGTTGGTCCGTGGGAATCGGGCGTGGGGTATTCAGGCGCATCGGGACGTCAGCCGAAGGCTTGCCACGGCGACGCAAGAGCGTCAGCGCCGTAAATGGTCGATTGTTCTCGAAGTGATGGAAGCGCTCAATGGGCATTTCTAAGCCGAATACGCCGTTTCTCTGGCAACGTGCCTATGCGCGTAAGCTTCGTCGCCGTCTGGCGAGGCGGAGAACGGCGCTCGTCCAGCTGCCTACGGGAAGCGGTAAGACGCTCATCGTGCTGTCCGCGCTCACGCAGCTTCTTAAGCGTCGGCGAATGACGGTCGTCATCTGTACCCCGAGAAGGGTCTCCGAGAGCGATATCGAGCGTTTCAAGGAGGCCCGTTCAGGGGCCAAGGGTGTCGAGCTGCACAATCCCTGGCTGCGCGATTGCGTCGCCTTCAAGGCGGCGAACCTGCGGGAGCGGATGCCGGTCTTCCTCTCTCACAGCGAGCTTCACCGCATGGTTTCAAAGCGCTTGCGGTTGAGGCGGTGGCATAGTCCCGTCATCGTGATCGACGAGGTGCACCGCAAGCCGCGATTGCTTCACCGTTTTCGCCGCATCTCACCCGGACGCAATGCCCGATTCGTCTTCGTGTCGGCGACACCGGTCAACCCGGTCCGCATAGATGAGCCGTCGCGTTCGAATCGGGCGAACGAGGAGGACCAGACCACCCCGGAAGACGTCCAGATTTCGAAAGGCTACCTGACCCTTTATCGGGCGCTATTGAACCTCTCCCAGGAAGATGAGCTCCTTGAAGAGCTCGAAAGATTCTCGCCGCGTAAGTCGACCCTGGAGGCTGTTGCCCAGTATCTCAAGAAATCCGTAATTCCGGCAATCGAGCCTGTTCCCAGCGCAGAGCAACTGCTCGAATTACATCAGCCACGCGTGCCGCGGCAAGTTCCCCGATTCCGGGACGCTCCGGACCGGCGGGCTGCCATCGCTGCTCTCGTGCGTTATCAAGAGCGAGTCCACGCGGGGGAGGTCGGCATCTCTGCGACCGTCGCCGAACGTATCGCCTGCGCGGGCTTCGGGGCGAAAGGGGTCAATGGGGATCGAGGGAACCTGCGCTGGCATAACCAGGGAAGCATTGGGGCGTACGCGGCCGATGACTATCTCAATGCTCCGGGGGTGCCGCCGATACGCGCGGCCATGGACTTCAAGCTGAGGGCGCTCCAGGGATTTCTAGAGGACCACTTCTCACGGTCTAACTCGGGGCGCGTTCTCGTGTTTTGTTCCTATCGAAAGACCGTGCATTGGGTGTCGCGGTGGTTGGAAGCCCAACGGCTTCCGATCGGGTCCAGCCCCATCAATCGCCGTATGCGTGAGCGAATCCGAACGGAATTCGGGGCTCTTGGGCAAGACAGGTTGATTTGGGATACCGAATCGCTGAGTCGGACGGAGCGGGCGAGTGAATCGGAACTCCTGCGGCTGTTCAACCTCCCGCTATCCAAGACAGGTGGGCGTGGCGCGGTTTTGGTGACTTCGGATCGATGCTCAGAGTCGGTGGATTTGCATGGTGCATGTAACACCATGGTGCATTTCGACCTTAGTTGGTCACCGTTGCGAATGATTCAGCGGGTGGGCCGACTTTGGCGGATCAACGCGTTCAAATCCAGGAGAGGAGCGCGATCTTCTGGACGGATTGTCGTACCCAACTATCCTCACGTTTATCACCTTGTTTACCCGTGCTCGGTCGATGAAGAAGTGTCTGCTCGCCTACATGAGCGGTGGGAGCGTCTTGGAAGACTGGGGCTTGGATTGGACCTTATACCTGAGAGGCTGGCGCTCGGCCCATCAATAGGATCGAATTCAAGACCTCGCGCTCCGGGGATATAAATCGGAGCGACGGGCATTTACGGATGTGCGATTTGGTGTGCGATTTGGAACAAAAAGGCACATTTCGGAGCAAATCGGCACAAACCGGCGGAAGGATTTCTCGACGAGGAGCGGCGGAGGGCGTTTTTACGACGAGGCCCACTTTGATTTGCAGACCATCCCCTTGGACCACTTGGGTATCGCACCGGAATCGGTTTACCGAGTGCGATTCTACTAAAGTTCCGACGCAGCCCCAAGAGGCGCGTTCGTCACGAGCGTGCGAACGAGCTTCCGGGTGTCGAAGCCCGCGGCGCGCGCGCGGGTCAGGATGCCCTGATAGACGGCCTCATCAAGGGTCTTCTCGCGGCTGATGATCCACAGCTGCCGGCGATCGGGCGCCCCCACGACGGCCCAGCGGTACTCCGGGTCCAGGTCCGTTATCCAGTAATCGCCTCCGAAGAACACGTAGAACTTGACCCTGAACTTGGCCGCAGACGCGGGATCGACGCGCCGAGCGGTCCCGCGATAGGGCTTGTGCTTCCCGTTCTTCCAACAGCTGTTGACGAGGTCGAAGCCCCCGGAATCATCGAGCCGGTAGTGGACCGTCGTGTCCGTGCAGCCCTTTTGCGGGGAATTGGGGATGTGGGCGATCTCATGCCATGTCCCCATGTAGCGGGGCAGGTCGACGGAGGCGGCCACGGACAAAGGCGGCGCGGCCGACGCGGGCAGAGCCAGAAAGGCCGCCAGGAGCAGGGCGTTCATCTCCTCAGGACGGCGGCCAGCGCGTCCTCGAGGCGCGGGTGCTTGAACGAGTAGCCGGCGCCGACGGCGGCGGCGGGCGCGATCCGATGGCTCCCGAGAAGCAAGGACGACATCTCCCCTAAGAGCAGTCTGAGCATGAAGGCGGGAACCGGGAAGGGCGTCGGGCGGCGCAGCGCCTTGCCGAGCGCGGTCGTGAACTCCGCGTTCGTGGCCGGCTCGGGAGCGACGGCGTTGACGGGGCCGCGCAGGCGCTTATCGGCGATCGCGTGGACGATCAGCCCGGTCACGTCGTCTAAGTGCACCCACGGGAGGTACTGCCGGCCGTCGCCGAGCCTGCCGCCGAGAGCGAGCTTGAAAGGGACGAGCATGCGCGAGAGCGCCCCGCCGTCGCGGCCGAGGACCACCCCGATGCGAAGGAGCACGACGCGCAGGCCGAGCTTCTCGGCCTCCCGCGCTTCATTTTCCCAGCGCACGCAGAGGTCGGCGAGGAAGCTCGTCCCCGCGGGGTCGGCCTCGGTCTGCAGACGCGCGACGTCTTGGGCGTACCAGCCGACCGCGGAGGCGTTGATGAGGACCGGAGGTCTCTTCTCGACGCGCCCGAGGGCCGCGACGAGCGCGCGCGTGGGGCCCGCGCGGCTGCTCAGGAGCCGCGCGCGTCGGGCGTGGCCGTCCAGGGGCCGTCGGCCACGCCCTCGCCGCACAGGTTGACGACCGCGTCGGCGCCTTCGAGCTCGGCCTCCCAGCCGCTGTCCGCGAGCCAGGCGCGCGAACGGACCCCGGGGACGGGGCCGGCGGCGCCCGTGCGGCTGAGGACCACGACATGGTGGCCGGCGTCGACCAGGGCGCGCGAGAGGTCCTTCCCGATCCAGCCGCTGCCGCCCGCGATGACGATCTTCATGGAGCCTCCCTTCGGTTTGAACAACGCGGCGACGGCGGTCCGGCGGTAGGCGAAGATGGCGTCGAGCCGGCGCTCGACCTCGCCCGCGGCGAGCTCGCCGAACGGCTGGAACGGGAGCGCGTAGCGGACCTCGTCGGTGATGAGGGTGCCGCCGTCCTTGTCTTCGAAGCGGTGCGTGTGACGCCAGAGCTTGTAAGGTCCTGAGAGCTGCGTGTCGACGAACGCGTCGGGCGGGTCGTAGGATTCGATCAGTGTCCGCCAATATTGCGGGAAGCCCAGGGGGCTCACGCGGTAATCGAAGACCGCGCCCGCGCGCATCTGGAGCGGCGAGGGCGTCAGCACGTGGAAGCCCAGCCACGGCGGCGTCAGTTCGGCGAGATTGCCCGGGTCCTGGAAGAACGCGAAGACCTCCGCGCGCGGGCGCGGCACCCACTGGGTCCGGCGCAGCGTGCGCACCCTCATCGGGCCTTCCCTGCGGCGCCGAAGACCTCGAGCGCGCGGATGCGGGCGGCCTTGTGGTCCAAGATGGGCGCGGGATACGTCTTGCCGAGGGTCACCTTGGCCGCGGCGAGGACGTCCGCGGGGGCTTCCCAGGGCTGGTGCAGCCAGCGGTCGGGCAGAGCGGCCAACTCCGGCACCCAGCGCCGGGTGTAAGCGCCCGTCGCGTCGAAGCGTCTGCCTTGCTCGACGGGATTGAATATGCGGAAGAAGGGCGCGGCGTCGGCGCCGCAGCCGGCGGCCCACTGCCAGTTGAGCGTGTTGCTGGCGAGGTCGGCGTCCACGAGCGTGTCCCAGAACCAGCGCGCGCCTTCGCGCCAGTCGATGAGGAGGTCCTTGGTGAGGAAGGACGCGACGATCATGCGCACCCGGTTATGCATGAAGCCCGTGGTCCACAACTCGCGCATGCCCGCGTCGACGAGCGGGAAACCGGTGCGGCCTTTTTTCCAGGCCGCCAGGCCTTTTTCGTCGCGGCGCCAGCGGAAGGAGGCGAACCGCGGGTCAAGCGGAGCGTCCGGCGTCTCCGGATGATGGAAGAGGACGTGGCGCCCGAAATCGCGCCAGCCGAGCTCTCCCAGGAAGCCGCCCTTGGCGGCCGGATCGCCGCCGAGCGCCTCGCGCCAGACGCGGCGCACGGACAGCTCGCCGAAGTGAAGGCGGGGGGACAGCCGCGAGCCGCCCCCGCTCGCGGGCAGATTGCGATTAGCCGCGTAGCCGCGGATCGGGCCGGACAGAAAGGCCCGGAGATCGCGCCGGGCTCCCTGCTCGCCGGGAGCGAAGGCTGTTCCGAGTCCCGCGGCCCAGTCGACCTTGGGCAGGAGCCCGAGCTCCTCCAGCGGCGCGGACTTCGGGAGCTTCGGGGGAAGGCGCAGCCTGCCGGGCTCGCCGCGGGGGGCGGCGGGCTCGGCCTCGGCCCCGCAGCGGTTCCAATAGGGCGTGAAGACGCGGTAGGGGCCGCCGTTCAAGGTGCGGATCGCGTCAGGCGCGAAGAGCACGTTGCCTTCATGCGGTTGCGCGCTCACGCCGGCCGCGGCGAGAGCGCTTCGCACGGCCTGGTCTTGGCGCAGCGCCGCCGGCTCGTAGCGCTGGTTCCAGCTGACGGCGTCCGCGCCGCATTCGCGGGCGGCCGCGACGAGCACGGCGGCGGCGCGGCCCTTCTTCACGATCAAGCGCGAGCCGCGTTCGAGCAGGTCGCGCTCCAGACACTGAAGGGAGTGATGCAGCCACCAGCGGGAGGCGGCGCCGGGCGCCCACTCGGCGTCGTCTTCCGGGGACCAGATGAAGATAGGTACGACCGAACCGGCCGCGGCCGCGTCGCTCAAGGCGGGATTGTCCGCCAAGCGGAGGTCTCGGCCAAGCCATACCAGAGTCGTTCTCATCGTTGATATGTGTCGGATCGCCTCGGATCCTTACAGGCAGGCTAGTGCTTCGGCCGCTCCAGCCGCGAGACGTCGTAGCCCAGCGCCTGAAGCTTGGCCATCAGGTCCCTCTCGACCGCGGGCGGCAGGGAGCTCTCTCGCGACAATATCCAGAGGTACTTCCGAGCGGGGTGGCCCACCGCCGCCCAGCGATAGCGCGCGTCGAGCTCGATGATCCAATAGGGCGCTTTGAAGGGCCTGAAGAACGAGACCTCGTAACGGGAGCCCGATGGATGGACGCTCCACGCCTTCGCCCTCGCGGTACGCGCGGGTCCCTGCGGCCCTTTCATGCGGCAGGTGTTGAGCACGCTCACGCTCCCGTCCTGCTGCAGCGCGTACTCGGCGGTGACGCCATCGCAGCCTTTCTCGAAGCGGTTCGGCAGGCGCGCGATCTCATACCACTTGCCCATGTACTTCTCCGTCTCCACGCGCGGCATCGGCTGGGAATCCAACGAGACGTGGGAGCAGCCCGCAAGGAGCAGGAGCATCGCAGGAAGCATCTTCAGGACGGTCATCTCACCTCTCCGCGCGCCGCGCCAGCTCGCGCGCCATGCCCGCGAAGATCACCGCGTGCGCGGGCAGCAGCGCGTACCAATACGACAGACCGGCGAGTCCATGCGGTTCGAAGACCGCGGTCTGCAGCAGGCGAGAGCCGCCTGCGCGTTCTACGACCTCGAACTCGAGCCACGCCCTCCCCGGCAGGCGCATCTCCGATTGCAGGCGCAGCCGGCGCCCGGGCTCCAGCACCTCCACGCGCCAGAAATCAAGCGCGTCGCCCACGCGCAGTCCCCGGCCGGCCGGCCGGCCGCGCCGCATCCCTACGCCCCCGGCCAGCTGGTCCACGACGCCGCGCACGGTCCACAAGAACTGATAGGGCCAGCCGTTCGCGCCGCCGAGCGAGACGACCTCCTTGAACAAACGTCCGGGAGACGCGCTCGAATCCGCGGACCTCGCGTCCACCAGCCGCGCCGAGGCCTCGGGGGACTTCCGGAGCATCCCGTTCGACGACAACGCGTCGAACCAGCGGCTTTCCGCGTAAGCGCGGTCCTCGTTGACCAGCGCGCGCGCGATCGCCTCGGCCAGGCCTCTCGGCCGCACGGCGAAATCCCTCAGCGCCTTGTCGTCCCGCACGACGGTCTCGTTGCGCAGGCTCGTGAACAGGCGCCGGCCGATGCGGGCGTAGATCGGCGTCACGAGCCCGAGCCACAGGCTCGACAGCCACGGCGTCAGCAGCGCCACGGGGATCATCGTCCGTCGCAGGCCGCGCTGGCGCGCGTACTCGCGCATGATCTGCTCGTAGGAAACGCGGTCCTTGCCGCCGATCTCGTACACGGCGCCGGCCGGCGGCGTCTGGTCGAGCGCGGCGAGCAGATAGGCGAGCAGGTCCTCGACGGCGATCGGCTGAGCCAGAACGCGCACCCAGGAAGGCGTCGTCATGACCGGGAGCCGCTCCACCAGGGCGCGCACCATCTCGTAGGAGACGCTGCCGGAGCCGATCACGATCGACGCCCGGAACTCGATCACGGCCGCCCCCGATCGGGCCAGGATCCGGCCTACTTCCTGCCGGCTCTCCAGATGGGCGGACAGCTCGCCCTCTCCTAGTCCTCCCAGATAGATGATGCGATCGACGCCGGCCGTCTTGGCCGCCGCGGCGAAGTTGCGGGCGGCGAGGCGGTCCTCCTCCATGAAATCCTGCTGGGAGCCCATGGAGTGGACGAGATAATAGGCCGTACGCACTCCGGTCAACGCGGCCGCGAGCGAGGCCGGGGTCAGCAGGTCGCCCTGCAGCACCTCGGTGCGCGGGCCCACGCGGGGCCTGAGCATCTCCGGGCGCCGCGCCAGGCAGCGCACGGACTCGCCGCGTCTCTCAAGCAGCGGCAAGAGGCGTCCCCCGACGTACCCGGTGGCGCCCGTGAGGAGGATCATCGTCAAAGCCGGCGTTTGACCGCGCGGATGCCGGAGCCCAGCACGGGGACCTTCTCGAAGAGGTTCGCGCCGGAGTCCCAATAGTCTTGATGGTAGGCCACGCGCCCTTCCTTGTCGAAGCGCAGGTGCGTCATGCCGATGGACTCCTGGGTCGTGCCCTTGTGGAACTTCTTGAAGCGGATGCCCATGCGCCAGCGCACATAGACGCCCGAGGGGGAGGTTAGCACTTCCTCGATCTCGACCTTGCATGACTCGACGCTGCGGGCGGTCTCGACGAGGTAGCGCTCGAGAGCGTCGACGCCCTTGATGGACTTGAGCGTGTCGTTGAACCGGACGTCGGGCGCGTAGACGGAGCGGACGTCCTTCTTGATGAGGTCTTCGCGCAGATCGCCGAAGAATGCGCGGAACTTCTCCACCGCCGCCTTCTCGCCGGCCGAGCCGGACGCCGGCGAGCCGATCGCGCCCGCCTCGGTCTCTTTGAGCGACTCGGAGTGCCAAACCATGGGATCGACGGGGACGGGGCGGCCGGCGCAGCCCGAAACCAGCGCGGCGAGCATCAAGGCGGGACGATTCATCGGGCCTCCGGAGACGGTAAGCGGCGGTTGTTGGGACGCGTCAACACGAGTTGGAGGTCGCCCAAGGTCCGGGTCGCGAATCCGGCCTCGCAGTAGGAGAAGTAGTAGTCCCATGTGCGCAGGAAGACATCGTCGAAGCCGAGCGCTTTGACCTTGTCCTTGTTGGCGAGCAGCGCCGAGCGCCACAGACGCAAGGTCGGCGCGTAATGCGCGCCGATGTTCTCCACGCTTTCGACCATCAGGCTCGTGTTGTCGGTCAGCGCTCGGCACATCGCGGTCAGAGAGGGGAGAAGCGCTCCCGGGAAGATGTGCTTCTGGATCCAGTCGCACCCGCCGCGGTAGGCGTCGTAGCGCTGGTCGGGGATGGTGATGCCCTGGATCACCACGACGCCGTGGGGCTTGAGCAGGCGGTCGCAGGTGGCGAAGAAGGTGCCCAGGAACTCGTGTCCGACGGCCTCGATCATCTCGATGGACACGATGCTGTCGTAGGAGCCCTCGGCCTTGCGGTAGTCGCGCAGCACGACCTCCACCCGGTCCGAGAAGCCCTCGCGCTCGATGCGCGCCTTCACGAACTCGAATTGGCGCTGGGAGATGGTCATCGTGGTGACGTTGGCGCCCCGTTTGGCCGCTTCGACGGCGCAGGTGCCCCAGCCGGAGCCGATCTCGAGCACATGATCGCCCGGGCGCACGCCGGCCTTGTCGAGGATCATGGCGACCTTCCGGCGTTGGGCCGATTCGAGGGTGTCGCCGGCCTCGAATTTCGCGCACGAGTACATCAGGCTCGGGTCGAGGAAAAGCTTGAAGAACTCGTTGCCCAGGTCGTAGTGCGCGTAGATGTTGCGCCGGCTGCCCGACTCGGTGTTGCGGTTCATGAGGTGGCGCAGGCGGTTGCGGACCTTGCCCCAGGCGGCCCAGCGGCCGTTCTCGACGGCCATCGCCTCGCCGTTCTCGATGAAGAGCCGGATCAGGGCGGTCAGGTCGTCGGTCTCGAAATCGTCGTGCTGATAGGCCTCGCCGAAGCCGACGTCGCCCCAGAGCAGCACGCGGCGGAAGAACGCGGCGCGCTTGACGCGCAGGCCGGCTCGGACGGGCGACGCGGCGTCGCCGAAGACGCGCGTCGAGCCGTCGGGCATGGTCATCGTGAGCCGGCCGTGCCGGATGCGGTCGAGCGAGGCCATCACGGCCGCGGCGCCCGTCTTTTCAAGCAGTCCGGCTTCAGCGTGAAGTTCGGCGGTGAGTCCCATGATCAGGCCTCCACGGACGTCTGTGCGAAGTTTCGAGCGACGGCGAGCGCGGACTGCACGGCGTCCTCATGGAAGCCGTAGCCGTGGTACGAGCCGGCGAACCAGGTGTCGCGCACCCCGCTGAGCGACGGCAGCTCGGCCTGGGAGCGGATGGCGGCGAAGCCGTAGGCCGGATGCCTGTAGTTCATATCGCGCAAGATGGCGTCCGGGCGCGGCTCCCGTCGCGGATTGAGGGTGACGAGGTAGCGCCGCGACGAGCGCAGCCCCTGCAGGCGGTTCATGTCATAGGTGACCGACACGCCCGACGTCCCGTCCTCCCCGAGCTCGCGCTTGTAGTTCCACGCGGCCCATGCGCGGCGGTTCGGGGGCATGAACGACTCGTCGGTGTGCAGGACGGTCCGGTTGTCGAGGTAATGCCAGGCGCCGAGCACGCGCTTCTCGGCGTCGCTCGGGTCGGCGAGGAGGGCCAGCGCCTCGTCGGCGTGACAGGCCACGACCGCGCGGTCGAAGCGCTCGGGCTCGCGGCCGTGCGCGCGGACCTCGACGCCTCCGCCGGGCAGGCGGCGCAGGGCTTGGACCCCCGCTCCCCGCCGCACGCGCCCGGGGAAGCGCGCGAGGAAGGCTTTGACGTACGAATGGCTCCCTCCCGCGACGGTCTGCCAGCGCGGCCGGTCGACGAGCGAAAGCAGCCCGTGGTTCTTGAAGAACCGGCAGAAGGTCTGCGCCGGGAAATCCATCATCTCGGCGAGTCCCGTGGACCAGATCGCGCCGCCCATCGGGGCGGCGTAGTGATCGATGAAGGCGCGGGAGAAGCCGCGCGTGCGCAAGTACTCGCCGAGGGTCAGGCGGTCGAGCGCCCCGGTCTCGAGCTCGGCCGAGGCGACGCGCCCGAAGCGGATGACGCCGGTCACCACGGACCAGAAGGAGGGGGACAGGAGGTTGCCCCGTTGGGCGAACAGGCCGGACAAGGTCGTGCCCGCGTACTGCAGGCCGGTTCCCGCGTCGTGGTAGCCGAACGACATCTCGCTCCAGCGCCAACGCACGCCCAGTTCGGCCAGGAAGCGGTGCAGCCCGGGATAGGTCCTTTCATTGAGGACGATGAAGCCGGTATCGACGGGGGTCCCCGCGTCCGGACCGTCCTCGATGACGACGGTATGGGTGTGTCCGCCGACCCGCGCGTCTTTCTCGAACAGCGTCACCGACCAGCCGGCTTTGGACAGCTCCCACGCGGACACGATGCCCGCCGCGCCGCCGCCGATCACCGCCACCGTGCCTTTCATGATCTTCTCCCTTCGGCCCGTTTCGCGACGGCAAACGACAGCGGAAGACTCACGAACCAGAGCGCCGACAGAGCGAGCGCTCCCCATGGTGCGGGCAAGGCCGGTTCGACGGCCCCGAGGCGCGCGCCCGCGGTGAAGCTCAACGGGCTCGCGGCCGCGCCGAGCACGGCGCACAGCCAGGGGCGCCGTGCGAGCCAGCCGAGCGAGGCGTCGAAGGTCGCCGCGAGCAATATCCACAGCGCCACGATCCAGGCGGGAGCCAGCCACGCGGCCGGCGCGCCGCGGTAGGCGTATAGCCCCGCGCCTTGGACGGCGCTCTCGAGGATGAGGCCGAACAAGCCGACGGCGAATAGGCGTCGCGCCTCGCGCTCGCGGTCGAGGCTGGACCAGAGGTGCGTCGCGCACAGCGCGAAGACGGCGAGCGGGCCCAGCCAGAAGAGTCCGCGCCCCGCTCCCCAGACGCAGGCGAGCCAGCCCAGCTGGAAGCCGAGATAGTTCAGCGCGTTCTTCACGAGGCCGCCTCGGCGCGCTTTTTAGGATGGTCGATCACGGGAACGCGTTTGAGCCACAGCATGAACGCCTGCCAGTGGATGCCGCCGACGACGGACAAGGTCATGAACGGCCAGCGCAGCAGCGCCCAGGCGAGCGCGCGGCCGGTGATCTCCACGCGGGTCATCGTCATCGTCGCGTCGAACAGCTTCCGGCCATGCTCCAGGTTCTCCATGTGCACCGAGAGGCGCGCGCCGGGCGCGCGCATCGCCCAGGTGTACTCCTGGTCCATCTTCATGAAGGGCGAGACATGCATGAGCTTGGCGGCCCGCCAGCTCAGCGCCTCTCCGCGAGTGAGGCTCGCCCTCCCGTCGAGGACGTAGCTGTGCCGCTCGAGCCAGGGCGTGTTGGTGACCTCGGCCACGACGGTCTCGAGCGCTCCGGCGCGGTCGAAGCAATAATAGAAGCTGACCGGATTGAAGCACCAGCCGTAATAGGCCAGGTGGGTCAACAGGCGTATCGCGCCCTCGGGGCGGCGGCCGGTCTTCTCCTCGACGAGGTCGCGCACGCACCGGTCCAGGGGGAGCGCTGGGTCGCCCAGGTGGTCCTCGCGACGGAACCGCGCGACCGCGCGTCGCGACGCGCTCCAGAACCAGCGTCCGGCGAAAACGGTCTCGACTTCGGCGAGATCGAGGTAGACCATGAACAGCGTGTACTCGAACTCGTGGGGGACCGGGGTCAGGCGGCGGTGCCGGACCGTGCCCTCATAGAGCGCGCTGGTCACCGCCGCCTCCTGAACAGATAATGCGCCACGCGCCACTGTCCGCCGTCGTCGTAGCCGAACAGTTCGGCGCAAGCCATGTAGAAGATGCGCCATCGCGTCAGCCGCAGGGCGGCGTCGGCGCCGTAGGCCGCGCGCAGGAGCTCCAGGGCCCGCGGCCGGCTGCGGTCGAGGTTGGCGAGCCAGTGATTCGCGGTCGACTCGTAATGGCGGCCGTCCACGACCCACATCTTCTCCTGCTGGAGATGGTCCTGATAGTCGAGGAGCAGACCCTCCGACGGCATGATCCCGCCCGAGAAGAAATGCCGCGCCATCCAGTCATCCTCTCCGTCATCGGTGAAGGGGTAGGCGAGCGACTTATGGCAGAAGATGTGCACGAAGAGCTTGCCTGCGGGCTTGAGCCAGCCGGCGATGCGGCGCAGCAGCTCGGGGTAGTTGCGCATGTGCTCGAACATCTCGATAGACACGACGCGGTCGAACGTCTGGCCGGTCGTGAAGTCGTTCATGTCGCGCGTGAGCACCGTCACGTTGGCCAGACCGCGCCGCGCCGCTTCGGCCAGCACGTGCTCGCGCTGCGAGGCGGAGTTCGACACCGCGGTGATGCGTGAGCCGGGGAAGCGCTCGGCCATCCAGAGCGTCAGGGAGCCCCAGCCGCAGCCGAGCTCGAGGATGTCCTGGCCGTCGGCGAGCTCGGCGCGCCGCGCCGTCAGCGCCAGCATCGCGTCCTCGGCCTGGGCCAGCGTCTCGCGTCCCGTTTCGTACAGGCATGCGGAATATTTCATGCGCGGCCCGAGCGCCAAACGCATGAACTCGGCCGGCTCCTCGTATTGCTGCTCGTTGGCCAGTCCCCCCACGGGCGCCACCGGCCCGGTTCGGATCGATTCGCGCAGGGCCGCCATGCGCGATTCGGCCCCGCGCGTCTCCGAGGCGAGGCGTACCCTGCACAGATGGCGGATGCCCGCGCGCGTCAGCGCGTCCGGCACCAGGCCCGTCTCGAGCAGGGAAATGGCGGTCTTCACGCGGCCCTCCGGGGGAACCAGGGGAAGAACATCGACGTCTCGCGTTGATAACGGCGGTAATCCTCCCCGCGGGAGCGCAGCGCCTGCTCCTCGGTCGCGGGGATGCCGGTCACGCGCAGCAGGAAGTAGAGCATCAAGGCGGGGGAGAGCCAGACCTGCCAGTCGCCGGGAGCCATCAGCGCGTAGGCGAGCCAATGCGTCCACTCGAAGAAATAGTTGGGATGCCGGGAATAGCGCCACAGCCCCTCGCGGCAGGTCTTGCCGCGATTGGCGGGATCGGCGCGGAAGCGGCCCAAGGTCGCGTCGGCCGCGCTCTCTCCCATGACGCTGACGAGCCAAAGCGCCGCGCCGGCGGCGTCGAGCGGCCCGAGCTCTCCGGGGCGGAGCGCCAGCGCGGCGAAGGGCAGGGCCAGCAGCGCCGCCAACGCGCCCTGCGCCTGGAAGAACCAGAAGAAGTTCCGATCGGCGTCGGCGCCCCAAGACGCGCGCAGGGCCGCATAGCGGCCGTCCTCGCTTTTACCGCGCACCCGGTCGTTATAGAGGTGCCAGGCCAGCCGGGCCGACCATGACGCTCCCATCGCGGCGATGAGCGCGCGGCGGCCCGGGTCCCCGGGGAGCGCGGCCGCGCAGAGCAGCGCGAGGAAGCCCAGGCTCGCCGCCCAACCGACGTCCACCAGGCTCGCATCCCTGGTGCGGCGTTGAACGGCCCAAAGCGCCGCGAAGAAGGCGGAAGCGATGAGCCAGCCCGTTATGAGCGTCGTCGACATGGTCATGAGGTCTCGGGCCTGGTTCGCCCGGGAATACGTGGTCGAGCCCCGGGAGATCTTACAGGCGTCCGGCTCCAGGGGCACGATACGATGCGCGAGCGGACGCGCACATGGCGTGGATGTGAAGCATCGATCGGCGCGGCCGGGGTCAGGACTTCAGGCGGGCGATGAGGCGGCGCTTCACATCCGCGTCGCCCGCAGCGGGCGCTCCCCAGACTTCCCGGGCCGCCCGGTCGATCCAGCGTATCTGGGCGGCATAGCGCCGGCAGAACCAGCAGGCGGCCATATGAAGCCGCAGCATGACGCGGCGGGAAGGCGAAGACTCGTTATAAGAGTCGTCGCTGACCGCGCGCGCCACGTCGGAGCATGAGGGGATCCAGCTCATCGGTTCTTCCATTTCCTCTCGAGGCACTCCCGCAGCTTGTTGCGAGCCCGGAACATCAGCACCCCGAGATTAGTGGCTGAGACCCCGATGATCTTACAGGCATCTTCCGTGGAGACGCCCTCCACGGTCTTCAGTTGGAAAGCGGATCTTTGCTCGTCGGAGAGTCCCTTGGCGCACTCCTCGAGCCAGGACCTGAGCTCGTCGTTGACGGCCTCTTCCTCCGGGCCGCGAGGCCGGCTGTTCCAGACGCCCAAGGCGCCGAAGCGTCCCGCGAAGGCCGCCTCCATGTCCTCGGTGGCCTGCTCCCGCTTGTTCTTGCGGCGGCGCTCGGAACACTTGTGATAAAGAACGCCGAACAAGAAGGTCTTGAGCGTCGAGCGCCCCTCGAACCGGTCGATGGCGGTCAAGAAATCGGCCAGGCTGTCTTGAACGGCCTCTTCCGCGTCTCGCTCGGACAGGCCCCAGGAGCGCGCGGCCGCCATGAGCGGGGAGGTGAACTCTTCCACAAGGAGCTCCACCGATCCCGGGCGGCGCGCTTTGAGGTCCTGCAGGCGGTCATGGTCGCTCATGCAGCCTTCAGCCGCCGGCGGTTGTTCGCGGCGGCGGCAATGCCATTCAGACCATCCTCTTTTTTAGACCGCTTGGGTATCGCGCCGATAGGGGGATTATACAGGAATTACGCCGTCCATCCGGGTTTTCCGGTCCGTCAGGCGGGCGCGAACCGGCGCCAGGCCATGTGGGCGGCGCCGGCCGCCGTCGCTCGGACGGGACCGTCATGGGAAATCCTCATGACGCTCCTCCCTTTTGACGCGCGGGGATAAAAGTATTACACTCGCGTGATGCCCACCGGTGAATTCGGCGAGAAGACCTTCACGACCTTCGAGGTCGCCCGCGTCTGCGGCGTGTTCCATACCACCGTCATCAACTGGGTGAACAAGGGCAAGCTCAAGGCCCGCGTCACGCCCGGCGGCCACCGCCGC
>CAZTZW010000002.1:9917-40932 GCA_964618085.1 uncultured Elusimicrobia bacterium | reverse complement strand
TGCTGCCGCGGCCGCGGAGACCAACCCCCAGGTCCGCTACGAGCTCCTGCGCGGCCTGACCACGACCGACCCGCTCGCCGCTTTGCCGGCCCTGACCCGCGCCCTGCGCTCCGACCCCGCCCCCATCGTCCGTGTGGCCGCCGCCCAGGAGCTGGGCCGCCTGAACGAGCGTACCGCCGTCCGGGCCCTCATCACGGCCCTGGCCGGTGACGCCGACCTGAACGTACGCCGGGCCGCGGCCTCCTCGCTGGGCGTCTCCCGCTCCACCGAGGCCGCCGCCGCTCTGGTCGTCGCGGCCGAACAGGCCGATCCGGGAGTGCGCCGTCACGCCGCGCGCGCGTTGTTGCGTCATCCCGGGGGCGCCGCTGACAGGGCCCTCGAGCGCCTGGCCGGCGACAAGGACGCCTCTGTGTCCGCCGCAGCCAAAGCGGCCCGCGCCGCGCGGCGGGGGGGCGCTAAGCGATGAGGTCCTCGCGCCTGAGCCGGATCGCCCTCGCCTTGGGGACGCTCCTGCCAGCGCTTATGGTCGCCGCGCCCCGCCTCGCCGATAGTTCGGCGGGCGAGGCTATGATCATGTTCAATCGCGCCGAGACCAAGCCCAACCTGCGGACCTGGGGCGGCGCTTCGTTCGGCGCGGAGAGCGTCGCCAAGGAGCTTCTTGGTTCTGAAGCCAACGCTCAGTGGACGCGACTGGTGGTGGCTCCGCCGAACTCGCCTCGCGCGGGCGAGAAGATCCTGGTCATCTTGGACGACACGGGCCGCCTGTGGGCACAGGTCTACGACCCCGTCGCGACGACCTGGGGAGACGAGGTCACCCTCCAGACCGGCCTGCAGACCACGCCCACCTTGGCGACCCAGCCTTTCGACGTCGCTTATGAGTGGGCGGGCAGCACGGCCGTCATCGTCTACAGCGACGCCACCAACGCGGCCACGACCACGAACGCGCGTTGGGCCAGCTGGAACGGGCCGGTGTCGGGCGGCGGTAACGGTTGGCAGACCGGTCGCGCCTTCGGCGTGGCCGTCAATACCAGCGGCAACTCGGTGCGTTGGGCCCGCATCGAAGGCCGTCCGCGCGACTCGACCCAGAAGCAGTTCGGCGCGGTGCTGCAGGACAGCGGCGGCGAGCTCTACGGCGCCTATTTCAACGGCAATACTTGGACCTCCTCCAACCTGACCAACGGCGTCATCATCGCCGCGACGACGGTGGACAACCCCGCTACGCGCGGCTTCGATATCGCCTTCTCTTCCGCTTCCGGCATCGGCTTGGTCGTCGTCGCGCCTACGGCGTCCGGCGCCGGAGGCGTTCATGAGACGGCCACCTTGAGTCTCGTGGGCGTCTGGGCGGCGGGCACGGACACGCCCGACCTGGAGAATGCGGGCAACCAGGATACCAACTGGATCTACCTGGCGGCCGACCCCGCCGCCGGTTCCAACAACATCGCTATGGCTCGCGTGGACCAAGGCAGCGACCTGTCCCTGGCCACCTGGAACGGCGCCGCCTGGGTGAATACCACCCAAGACAGCGCGGTGGAGACCGCGTTGCAAGCCAACACGCGTCCCGACATCGGACTTTCCTTCGAAGAGTCTTCGAGTCGCGCCTTGGTCACTTATGTGGAGAACGGCGTCGCCACCCCGCGCTACCGGACCTGGACTTCGGGCGGCGGCTGGTCCGCCGAGAACTCGGGTTCCTCTGTGGACAACGGCAACGGCTCCTCGACCTTCATCGAGACCCAGCGGCTCGTGCGCGAGGCGGGCACGGATAATCTCTTCTTGTTCACCGTCAACAACTACGGCAACCTCATGTTCCAGCGCTGGGATTCCGGTGGCAACGCATGGGACGTGACAGCGACCCTCTTGGCTTCGGATATCACGGGCGGTACCGGCAACAACCCCGATCGCTGGAGCTACGATAGCGACGGCGAGCAGATCGTCTACGAGCGCAACGCATCGATCATCCCGTATCGCCAGTGGAATACGACGAACTGGGACGCCGCGGACAGCCTCAGCTCGGACATCGGGGGCGCGCCGTACCAAGTGAGCCTGCGCGCCAGTCCTCGCCGTAACGAGAAGTTGGCGACTTTCGTCGATAACAACGGCGACGTGAACACGGCGATCTGGAACGGAACGAGCTGGGCCGCGGCTTTCGAGCATACCGTCGGTCTGGACGTCGCGGCGCGCTACAACGTCTTCAAGGCGGCCGAGGCCGCCTACGAGACCTCCACCGGTGACTCGCTCATCGTCTACTCCAATGGCAGCGCCACCCCGCAGTACCGTACGCGCGCCGATGGCGCCGCGTCTTGGAGCACGGCCATCGCCGTGCCGGCCTGGCCCGGCACCGGTACCCCCGTCTTCGTCCGCCTGGAGCCCAGCCCCAATCGGGATTCCAACTCCATCCTCCTCGTCGTTCAGGACTCCAACGACGACTTGTTCGCGGCTCATTGGACCGGCACCGGCTGGAGCGCGGTCACCACGTTCGAGACCGCTCTGTCCCAAGCGGGTACGCTCGAGAACCGGACCCAGGTGTTCGACGTGGCCTGGACCTCGGCGGGCGTCAAAGGCCTGCTGACCTGGGGTCCCAACGCCCCGGTCACGCAGAACACTCCTTATTATGCCGTCTGGTACGCGAGCATGACCTCTTGGTCGGCCGCCCTCATCGGACCCGACCTCTCCGATGGCGGCAACGAGCTTCCGCGCTGGGTCAAACTGGCCGGCAATCCGACCAGCCAGCTCATCGCGCTCGGCGTCGAGGACAACTCGAACGATCTCAACGTCACCATCTTCAACGGCGCCAACGATACTTGGGGCAACACCAATATCGGCCTGGAAGGTGCTGTCGTTTCCGTCAATTCCGCTTACCGTCCTTTCGATCTGGCCTACGAGCGATCCGGCGGCCAGCTCCTGCTCGCCTACGCCGACGGCAGCAACAATATCCGCTACAACACTTTCAACGGCACGGCCTGGGCGGGAGAAGTCACCACCGCCGACAACGTCGGTGCGCCCCGGGCGGTGAGCATCGTCAGCAACCCGCTCGATCCGGCCATCGATGAGATGTTCGTCACGGTCCTTAATACCGCCCGGCAGCTGCGGATCTACCGCTGGAACGGCGCGACCTTCGACTCGGCGTTCCAACCGACAGTGTACGGCGGTTTCCCTTGGGCGACGAACTTGTACGCGGGCGAGGGCTTCTCCATCGCCTATACCCGCGACTTCACCGAGCCGACCGCCTACGTCGAACTCCCGGTCCATAACGACCATTACGCCGCGCTGACGACCATCACCGGCACTTCCTCGGACGGGATCGGCAACAACGTCTCCGAGACCGCCCGCGTCGAAGTGGAGATCCAGGATCTCTCGAACAATCAGTACCGCAACGTGGCCGGCGGCGCCTGGCAGGTCGGGCAGATATGGAATCCGGCGACCGGCGCCAATCCATGGCAGATAACGGGTCTGGGCGCCATCTGGACGACGACGCGCCAGTACCGCGTGCGCGTGCGAGCCGTCGACAATACGGGCAACGTGCAAGGCACCCCTACCACGGCCGACTTCGTCTTCGACACGCAGAATCCTACGGGAGCGGTCACTCATCCCGTGAACCTCAACGCGCCGACCTTCTCGGGCTACTACCGCGCTTTCCAGCTCACGACGTTGTCGGGTACCGCGGGGGACATCTCTCCCGGTCAGGTCCAGAACCTCAACTTCCAGCTGCGCCGCATCATCTCGGGCACCACCGAATACTGGAACCGCGCCTCCGAGACGTGGGGCGGCACCGGCGTGTACTTCTCCACGGTGTCTTGCGGCCTGACCTGTTGGAACTCTGGCACCGGCGCATGGCGCTCCACCTTTCCAGTGAGCGCCTGGAGCGACGGCGCGACCTACTACTTCTCTCTCCAGGTGGCCGACAAAGCGGGCAATTGGCGCGTCGGCGGCACCACTAACGCCTTCGTCGTGGACGAGACGACTCCGGTCGTCAGCATCAGCCTGCCGAGCGTGAACGAAGGCGTCTACCGTGGATTCACCCAGGTCGTGGGTACTTCCCTCGATTCTTTCCCGGTGAAGGTCAGCTCGGTCTCCTTGCGCGATCTCGGCACCAATAATTGCTGGAGCGGCACGACGTTCGACCAGGGCTGTCCGTTCTGGATCAACGCGACGGGGGGCAATAGCTGGACCTACGCGTTCAACTCCGGCCTGTTCAACAACGCGCGCATCGCGCTGTCCGCCATCGCAGAGGATGCCGCGGGCAACCTGACCTTGACCTCGACCGACCGCACCTTCCGCGTGGATAAC
This sequence comes from uncultured Elusimicrobia bacterium, assembly GCA_964618085.1. Taxonomy (GTDB): domain Bacteria; phylum Elusimicrobiota; class Elusimicrobia; order UBA1565; family UBA9628; genus GWA2-66-18. Next base: position 36,648 of record CAZTZW010000002.1, on the reverse strand, counting down.
ACCACGCCTACGGCGGGAGCCTCCGTTCCCATCGCCCTCTCCACGCGCACGACCTTGACTCTCATCCAGGGTACCGCGACCGACAACAGCAACGGCTTTCTCGAGGGCGTCCGCCTACGCATCTACCGTCACAAGGACAATCTGTACTGGAACGGCGCGAGTTGGGGCGCCGTGGCGACGGCCATCAACGCGCTCGACAGCCGCGTGCCAAAGAACACGACCTTCGCCGATCCGACGGAGATCTTTTCGCAGGCATGGGAGCTGGGGTTCAACGACGTGGATTGGGCCGCCAACTCCCTCGGTGGTCCTACCCCTTGGACCGATGACGAGATCAGCGGCTCCTCGTTCACATTACGGGTGACTGCCCGCGATCGTGCTCGCGATGCGAACAACAGTCTCTTCTCCCATGAGCACAATTTCAACGGTCCGCTCATCAGCTCCCACACCTTCTTCTGGGACGTGGTCAAACCGACCAACAGCATCACCCATCCAGTTCACTTGAACACACTCGGTCCCGGCGCGACGACGTTCGCCGGCGGCTATTACGATAAGCACGCCGGCGTCAACCGCGTGGAGTACCAGATCCAGCGACAATCCGACGGTCTGTTCTGGCTGGGCGGCGCGGCCTGGGGCGCACAGCCCGCCAACTGGCCCGACGCGACCCTGAATCCCAGCTCGTGGACCTTCACCAGTCCGGCGTTCACCGTGGGCGATTCGGGAATCTCCTACGTGCTTTACACGCGCGCCTGCGACCGCGGCGGCGATACGGCCGACACCGACTGCGCCAGCGGGACCAAGCTCTCTAACGTCGAGGCCGGCTTCACGGTCGGCATCAACTCGGTCACCTTCAGCGTGGACGCCGTCAATCCTCTATCGGCGGTGACCACGCCCAATCAGAGCCAGATCAACCGCCTGCCCACCATCTCGGGTACCGCCTCCGACTTCTCCGCCCTCGCGCTCACCGAGGTGGCCATCGCCAGCAGCCCCGGCGGTTCCTGCGCCGGCGGCTCGCCCGCGGTGGGCTGCCGGTGGTGGAGCGGCTTCACCAGCGCCTGGGTCTCCTTCGCCACCTACACGCCGACCACGGTCCAGGGCTCGCCGTGGTCCTATACGGTCCCTGGCGCCATCGGCTTCGTGGACGCGCGCGACTACGAGATCATCCCGCGCGCGCGCGACTCGGTGGGCAACGTCGCCGAGGGGACGCCGCGCATCTTCACCTGGGACGTGACCGCGCCGCTGGGCAACATCGCGGTGCCTTCCAGCGGTACGGCGGTGACATCCATCAACTCCATCTCGGGAACGGCGTCCGACGCCAACTCGGGCCTGCCCAATCAAGCCGAGATCTTCATACGCCGCGAAGGCACTTCGCTTTACTGGGACCCCAACGGCGTCGCGGGTGGCGCCAATCAGTTCAACCCCTCGGGCAGCCCCATCTGGTTCCTCCTCGCAGACAGCGCCTCGGACGGCCTGTGGGCTTACAACAGCTCGGGCGTGGCGTGGACCAACGGCATCCGCTATGAGCTGAGCACCCGCATCCGCGACTTCGCAACCAACGAGACCGGCCAGTCTTCGCCGGGGGTCGCGGGGACGGGCGCCCAGGTCACGCCCGTGTTCTTCGACGTCGACCGCCCGACCGCGGCCTTCACCAATCTGACGAACGGCTCTTTCGTCAGCGCGCTCGCGACGCTCACGGGCACGGCCTCCGACCTCGGCTCCGGTCTCAACGGCGGTCGGGTGTCGAACGTCTACGTGCACGTCTACCGCCAGGGTCTCGATCAGACGTGGAACTGGAACACGAGCGGCTGGGTGTCGAGCGACGAAGAGGCCGGTATCGCCGATCCTGCGATGGAGCCCGATTTCTGGCGCTCCGTCACCTACACGCCGCACACGGGCCTCTCCAGCGGCACCTGGTCCCTAGCGGTTCCTTTCATAGCGGGTAACTCCGGTGAAGTCTTCCGTGTCGTGGTCCGTGCTAAGGACTGGACGGGGTCGGTCCAGGTGATGCCGTCCACGGTGACTTTCACCCTGGACGAGTACCAACCCACCCCGGAGCGTCCCTCCGCGGCCATCTCCGCCCCGTCCGCCGGTCTGCATACGCGCTCGACGTTCACCTTCGCGACGGGCTCCTCCGTGGACAACACCGGCGGACGCCTCGCCGCGGTGCGGGTGAGCCTGCGCCGCTTCACGCCGCCGACCACCAGCTACTGGACCGGTCTGGCCTGGTCCGGCACCGAGCCCAATCCCTGGCCCAACGCTGCGGCGCAGGACGGCCTCTACGATGAGGACAGCGAGGACTGGAGCTTCAGCATGCCGCCTGCCGCCGAGTGGACGGACAACCTCGGCTACGACATGCGCTCGCAGGCCGTGGACCAGGCCGGAAACGCCTCCGTCGTCTCTTGGTCCACGGCCGCCTTCGTCTACGATACCTACCGGCCCACGGCCACGATCACCTCGCCGGCCAACGGAGGTTTCATCTCGCAGGCGGGACTCGTCTCGGGCAACGCGGTCGACACGGGCGCGGGCATCGTGGACGTCGTGCAGGTGCGCGTGCGCCGCCTCTCGGACGGCTTCTACCTGAACCTTTCGGCCGGGCCCAACGGCTCCTGGGTCGCGGGCGGCCCCGAGATCTGGAACAATTCGAGCGTGACGGGCTCGGGTCCCTGGTCGTTCACCTTGAGCTCGGCCGCGTGGACCTCGGGCCTGAGCTATGAGGCGCACGCGCGCGCCATCGATCGCGCGACGGGGATGCAGGTCTCGTACTCGACCATCGCCTTCTCCGCCGACTTCACTAAACCGGCGTCGGTGGTGACCTTCCCGGTCCATGGTACCACCCCGGACTCGCTGGCCACCCTCTCGGGCACCTCGCAGGATACCGGCCTTTCCGGCCTGCGCAGCATCTACGTCGCCTATTACCGGCCTTCTCCTGCGAACTGGTGGAACAAGGCCACCAAGCTCTTCGACCTACCCGACGCGTCCGTGCCGCCCGACGTCCCCGGCGCGGCGTCCAACTACTGGGTGGCGGCGTCCTCGGACAACGGCAACCCCGCGAACTGGTTCGTGACCGGAGCCTCGACGCCGTCGTTCGTCGCGGGCGTCTCCTACCATATCATGGCCGCGGCCGATGACTACGCTTCCAACGTCGAGGACCGCGTCTCGGTCGCCGGGCCCAACACCAGCCGGGTGGCCTTCACCGCCCCGTCGCCGGCCTCTCTCATCCAGAAGCCCGATGCCACGACGCCGCACTTCCGTTCCAACCTGGCCACGCTGTCCGGTACGGTCAACGACGCCGCGTCCGGGGTCGAAGTGCGCATCCAGGACGTCACCGGCGCCCCGCTCACCTGGGACGGAGCGGTCTGGCAGGCGGGAGCGCTCAATATCTGGATTTCGACTCCGCTGGCGGGTCGCAGTTGGGCGCATACGATCTTGCCGGCGAGCTACACGAGCCTCAATAAATACCAGCTCGAGTCGCGCGCGACGCCGGGTCCTGAGGCTCCTCCCAAAGGTCCGCGCGACTACTACATCGACGACGCGGCGCCGCTGGCCGCCGTGACCATGCCCGACGTCGCGTTCAAGCGCTCGCTGGCGGCGCTATCGGGGACGGCCGTCGACGGCGCGGACGCGCTCACGGGCGCGCAGAAGACCGTCTACTTCCGCCTCTCCCGCGTCGAGGTGGGCGTGCAGTACTGGAACCCCACGGTCTCCACCTACACGGCCTCGGCGGCGGACTGCATCACGACGACCGATGCCACCTGTCTCACGCCCAACGTCGGCGCTCTGCCGGCCAACACCTATGCGGTCACGCACGCGAGCTTCACCGACTCCACGGCCTTCGAGGCGGACCGCGCCTACACCGCCATCCTCGTCGCGCGCGACCGCGCCGGCAACGGCACGACCATCAACCGCCCGTTCACCTGGGACGTGACCGCGCCCACTTCGGGCATCACCTTGCCCAACGGCTCCACGCCCCTGCGGACCTTGGGCTCACCGCAGGTCTCGGGTACGGCCAACGACACGTTCTCGGTGCACGCCATCAGCGCGTCGGTGCGCTCCCTGCGCAACGGCCTCTGCTACAACCCGGGCACCCTGTTCTTCACCGAGACCTGTCCGTTCTGGCTCGCGACCTCGAGCACGCCTGCGGCCGATTGGAGCCTGACCGACGCGAACCTCAACGCCGCGCTGGCCACTTTCAGCACCTACTACACCGTTCTCTCGCGCGCCGTCGACGTGGCCGGAAACGGGCAGACGTCCTTCGTCGCGAGCGTGTCCTCTCGCACCTTCCTCGTGGACGCGGTGCCGCCGACCACCGTCATCACCTTGCCGGGGCACGGCAACGCTTACCGTGGCTCGCAGCTCTCCGGCGTGTCCAATCCGTTCGCGGGCACCGCGACGGACCCGGGCGCGCCCTTCAACTCCGGTCTGCGCCGTGTGGACATCCGCCTCTCCTACGTCGCTGGTGACACTTGGTATTGGCAGGGCACCGTGTTCTCCTCGGGCACGGGGGTGTCCAACTCCGGCTGGTTCCCGGCTACCGATACGCTTTGGAGCTCTATCGGCGCCGTCACCTGGCGCTCGGCGGACACGCAGTACCGTCTGGAGAGCCGTGCCGAGGACGCCTCGTTCCTTAAGGACGGCACCGTCTCCGGCAACGTGAGCGTGCCCGCCACCGTGGGCACCGACATCGTGGACTTCGTCGTGGACGATACGATTCCAACGACGGGTCTGACCGCTCCCTTGGGCGCCAACGTCTCGGCCCTGGGTTCGATCGCAGGCACGGCGGACGGCGACCTCGCGGGCATCTCCCGCGTGGAGTTGCGCATCCAGCGTACGGCGGGGGGGCCGGACGAGGACTGGACGGGTTCCTCGTGGACCGCCCTCAACGACCACTACTCCACCGCCGCCGTCGGCGGTACCTTCGGCCTTCAGTCTTGGACCTACAGCGACTTGGCCGGCGCGTTCGGCAACGACCAGCAGTACCGTCTTTTCGTGCGCGTCGTCGACCGCGCGGGCAACGTGCGCTCGGCGCCCGGCGGCGGCGACCACACCTTCCGCTACGACAGCGTCGCGCCCTCCTTGACCGTCTCCTTCCCGGCGGCGCCGCCCGCTCTGCCGCCCTACTCCAACAATCCCGACTCGACCCGCTTCAGCACTCATACGTGGGGCACGGTCGGCGACGCGGGCGTAGTCCCCTCGGGCGTGCGCGAGGTCTGGGTCGCCATCTCCTCCGGCGCGGCCCAGAACATGTGGTGGAGCGACGCCTCTCGCTCCTTCTCGGTGAGCCTGTCCACCATCCACTGGTCGAGCCAGGTGTACCGCGCGGGCCAGAACACCTGGGATTACTCGGTACCGCAGCTGGAGACCCAGCTCAACGCCGGCGGCGACGGCGTCAACTTCTCCGTGTTCGTGTACGCGCGCGATGTGGCCAGCAACACCGTCAACTTCTCGTTGGGCATGCTGCCGGGAGCCTCCGCCGCGGGTCAGACTCAGGCCTTCAAGTACGACATCAGCAACCCGACGTCGACGGTCGCGGTCCCGGCCAACGCCGCTAATCTCAACGCGCTGACGACGTTCTCGGGCCAGTACGTCGAGACCGGGTCCGGCGTTTCGGGCATACAGCGCGCCTACCTCGCCGTGCGCCACAACGACGGCGGTTCCGCTCCCATCGGCTGGTGGAACTGGGGCACCGGCGCCTTCGACACCGGCATCTCCGATCCGCCCCCGGCGCCCCCGAGTTCCGCATGGACGCAGGTCTCGAGCACCTCGCTCCAGGGCGTCACCGCGCTGGCGTGGTCGACCGCCGTTCCCGTGGGCATGCTCGAATCGAGCGCGACCTACCGCGCCGTGACCGTCGCGCTCGACAACGCGACCAACATCCAGCAGAACCCCGCGGTCGCGGGCGCGGGCGCCGCGTTCCGCTACGACACCCAGGTCCCGACGGCGGCCATCACCTCGCCTGTGAACTCCGTGTACCTGAACGCGGTCGCGCTGGGTTCCTTGCTCGGCACGGCCAACGACGAGACCACCGGCGCTTCGGGCCTTCAGACCGTTCAGATATTGCTCAAGTTGCAGGACGACCAGAGCTACTGGAACGGCTCGGTGACCGGCAACATCGCCACCGACTGGGACACGTCGCCGACCAAGCATGCGCAGTGGCGCGGCGTGACCGGCCTGACGAGCTGGAGCCAGGCTTTCCCGCCGTTGACCAACGCCGACTCGCGCGCCTTCCGCGTCTGGGTGCGCGCGACCGATCGCGCGGGCAATACCAGCGCGACGCCGAGCAACGGCCAGCTCGACGCCAACTTGAACGCCGACGGCAGCCCGGCGCTCGTCTTCAACTACGACAACACTACGCCCCTTTCGCGCGTGACCTACCCGCCGGCGTACAGTCAGTCCGCGCCGGCCACTATCACCGGCACGGCCGTGGATGAGCCCGTCGCGTTCAACCCCAGCGGCGTCAACGACGTGCGTCTGAAGGTCCGCCGGTCCGACGGCCAGTACTGGAACCTGTTCGGCGGCGCGTGGGGCGCCGACCCCGGTTTCCTTAACAACAGCCGTTCGGGCCTCAACCCCTGGACCTTCACCGCCTTCGTCGGCGCGTTCGCGGACGGCTATCGCTACGACGTGAACTCCCAGAGCTTCGACGCGGCGACCAACGTCGAGACGGCCTACTCGACCTACACCTTCGTGGTCGATCTCACGACGCCCGCCTCGCGGGTGAACTGGCCGCACGACGGCGCGTTCGTGAGCTCCTCCATCGTGACCATCGTGGGCACCGCCGACGACCGCTTCTGCTTCTTCAACGGCGGCTTGTGCGCGCCGGGTACGCGCTCCTTCGAGGCCGGCTTCCAGAACTCCAGCGTCACCATCGCCGTCGCCGAGATCAATGTGACGACCACGTGGTGGACCGGGACCTCCTTCGCCTCGGGCGTGCCCGTCTGGTCCACCGCGGTGTTCACCGGCTCGTCCTCCGGCACCTGGACCTTCCCGTTGTCGGCGGGCGCGCTCACCAGCAACCGCGTGTACAAGGTGGTCTCGCGCTCCAAGGACCGCGCGGACAACCAGGAGGTCGTGCTCACCACCAACACCTTCGTCTTCGACACCACGGCGCCCGTGTCCATTGCGACCGCCCCGACGGGCTTCAACGCGGGCGCGACCGCCATCTACGGCACGGCCTCCGACGCGAACCCGGGCCAGCTTTCCGTCGTGCGCCTGACCATCCAGGAGACCGCCTGCTCGGGCGGCACCTGTAACATCGGCGATTACTGGAACGGCTCGGCTTGGCAGGGCGCGCCCATCGAGATCTCCTCGGGCGTGATCGGCGCCGTGGTCTCGCCGGGCGTGCGCCAGTGGGTCTATGACGCGACGACCACCGCCTGGGACAACCGCTCCACCTACACCGTCACCGCGCGCGCGGTGGACGTCATCGGCAACGTCGAGTCGGCGCACGGCCTCTTCGACATCCAGTTCTACCTCCAGTCGCCCGACGCGACGTTGGCGCTCACCCAGCCCCCGGCGCCGGACCTGCAGCACTACGGCCCGAACTCGGCCGGCACGGTCAACACCATCATCGGCAACGGCTCGAACATGCGTCTGGCCAACGGCGTCGAGCTCGTCCTCCAGCGTCTGACGCCGCCGGCCAGCTACTGGACCGAGGGGACGACGTCCTGGGGCAGCGCGCCTTCCATCAACAACATCAACGTCGTGGCGGGCACGCCCCAGAACTGGAGCCGGTCCATCACCTCCGCCTACCACGTGGACAACGCCTCCTACAGCGTCGCGGCCACGGCCATCAACGCCTCGGGCATCCCGGGCAACACCGATTCGCGCACCTTCGTCTTCGACCGCGTCACGCTCGTGACGGTCGTGACCTCGCCCTCGGGCACTCCCTGCGCGGGCGCGGGCGCCTGCTTGAATTCCTTGCCCGTCCTGGCCGGCACCGCGACCGACCCGGGCGCGGTGGTGGCTCAGTCGGTCGCGCAGACCGGCGTCAAGTTCCGCCTCAAGGACAATCCCGCCAACCGCTACTGGAACGGGACGGCCTTCCAGGTCGGCGCCTTCGAGTTCGGCCCCGGCTCCTTCGCCGGGACGACCTTGTTCACGTTCAGCACCACGACCTTGGCGGGCCCCGCCCTCCAGGACGGCGTGGACTACACCGTCTACGCCCACGCGGCGGACAAGGCCCTCAACGACCAGACCGTCGAGGCCTCGATGGCGAACTTCACCTTCGTCTACGACACCTCGACGCCCGTCGGCCTGCTCGTCTCGCCGTCCTCCGGCCAGGTGTACCTGGACCTGAGCGTCATCTCCGGCACCTCCTTCGACCCCGACGGCGTCTACGGCAGCAACCGCAAGTCCGACGTCCGCAAGGTCGAGCTCGAGATCTACGAGCCGCACAACGACCAGTACTGGTCGGACACCGGCTCGGACTTCAACCAGAGCCTCTCGTCCTTCAACGCGGTCGTCGGCACCGGCCCCTGGACCTACTCGAACCCCGCGCTCACCGGCGCGCTCGAGTCGGGCCGCGGCTACCGCATCACCGTGCGCGCGCTCGACTTCGCGGGCAACATCCAGGGCCAGTTCTCCTCGCCCCTCTCCAGCCGCACTCTGTCCATCGACAAGGCCGCGCCCCTGGCCGGCTTCATCAAGCCCGCCAACGGCCAGTCCTACAAGTCCTCGGACCTGACCGGCGGCTCGGCGCTGACCGGCACCGCCGTGGACTCCGAGGCCGCGCTGTATCCCTCCAACGACGCCCTGCAGAACGTCAACACCGTCATCTGGTACCTGCTCGGCGGCACGAGCTACTACTACACCGGCGTCATCGGCTCCAACGGCACGAAGTTCTCCTCCAACACGGTGGAGAGCTCCGAGTGGCGCGTCGCGACCGGTACGGACTCCTGGCGCCTGTTCTTCGACTCCTTGGACTGGATCGGCGACCGCCAGTACTACGCCAAGACCCGCGCCCGCGACAACGCCCGCAACGCGAGCGGGGCCGTCGTGGGCAACCTGGGGTCGACCTTCGCCTCTCCGGTGAGCCAGGTCTCTTTCGTCGTCGACGACACTCCGCCCGTCTCGGCGGTCGTCACTCCGGCGCCCGGCGCCTTCATCCAGAACCTGAACGCGCTCTCGGGCACGTCGAACGCGGCGTTGTCCCAGGCGAGCGCCTACTACCTGCGAGCGTGGTACGTCGTCGGCGCGTCCAGCCACTATTGGACCGGCTCCAGCTGGGGCCTCGCCAACGTTCAGACCCAGCTGCCCGTCCAGCTATCAGGCTCTACCGGCACCGTGGCGTGGACCTATCCCGGCACCTTGCCCGGCCAGTCCGCGCCTACCATCACGGAGGCCGACGGCACGGTGTACGGGGTGGCCATCCAGGCGCGCGATAACGCCGGCAATCTCGAGACTCCGGCGACCGTCCAGGTCACCTTGGACCGTGTCGGTCCCGTGGTGACTATCTCGACGCCGATGGTGTCCATGCCCGATTACGGCGCGGGCCGCCCGCTGACCTCCTTCCTGGGCGGCTCCACCGACGCGCCCGGCGGTACCGCGCGCGTGTTGGTGCAGATCGAGGACACCACAGACAACCTGAAGTGGAACGGCACGTCGTGGGTGGTCGCCGGCTCGACCTTCCTCATCACCAGCGGCACCAACCCCTGGACCTTCGTCTCGCCGACGTGGATCGACAACAAACAGTACCTGCTCACCGCGATCGCCACCGACACCGCCGGCAACGTCAGCGGCGTGACCCCCGTCGTCAGCTTCAAGTACGACGTCAATAAGCCCTCGACCACCATCCTGGTCCCGAGCCAGGCCTTCTACCCGCTGGGCCAGCCCACGACTCTGTCCGGCACGGCCGTGGACTGGGTCACCGGCCTCGGCGTCAAGTCGGGCCTGAACCGCGTCGAGATCGCCATCCGCGAGCCCGACGGCGACTACTGGGACGGCTCGACGGTGTTCACGCCGGTGATCAACTACCGTCGCGTGTCCACGACCACGGCCGATCCCGCGGCCTGGCAGTACCCGCCGTCCAACCCGGCCGGCGACGTCCTTCCGTCCTGGCAGGACACCGTCCAGTACACCGTGCGCCTGCGCTCCGTGGACAACACCGGCAACGTCGAGAATCCTGAGATCGTCTACTCGTTCACCTACGACGCGCAGGCGCCTACGACGACCATCTCGACGCCCATCGACGACAGCTACGCGACGGCCTTCGTCCTCTCCTCCGGGACCTATGCCGAAGCCACCTCGGGTCTCGTCCAGATGTACGTCGCGGTGCGCGAGAACTTGACGTTGAACTGGTGGAACGGCGCGGCCTTCGCGCCCTTCGGCGGCGCGTCATGGCGTCCGACGCAGGTCCACACGTCCTCATGGTCGTTCACCGACGCGGCCCTCTCGGCCGATATCGCCTCGCGCGCCCAGCCGCGCACGTACACGTTCTACGTTCGCGGCATCGACGGCGCGGGCAACCAGAACCGTGCGGGGACCGAGCCTCTGACGCCCGGCAACGACCTGCGCATCGACTACTTCGCGCCCGTGTCGGGTTTCACCCATCCCACGAACAACTCCGCATTGGTGGGCGGCGCCACGCCCATCGCCGGCACCGCCGACGACCAGAGCACCGCGGGCACCCAGGGCATCGGCATGGCACAGGTACAGCTGTCCGTGTCTCGCGAGAACTCGGTCGCTTTCCGCGAGTACTGGGACGGCATCGGCTGGTTCGCCGCGAACCCCGGCTTCGTCATCCCCACGACCTTGCTCGGCGGCGCGCAGACCATCACGCCCTTCCAGAGCCAGCCCGCGAACCTGCCCGAGGGCGCCTTCGCGGACGGCTACCGCTACCGCGTCGTGGCGCGCGCCCGCGACCAGTTCTCCTTCACCGACGCGACGTATTCCACGACGACCTTCATCATGGACCGCTCGACGCCCACGGCCACCATCCTGCGCCCGGACCGCCCGTACGTCAGCACGAACACCTTGAGCGTGTCCTCCGGCTCCTTCACCGAGCCGCTGGTCGGCGGCAACATCCCGTCCGGCTTGGCGCAGGTGCTCGTCCAGATCGAGGACGTCTCCGACCTCGCGACGCCGCCCCACGCCGTCCCGCTGTGCGGCGGCTCCTGCCGCTGGTACAACGGCTCATCCTGGCAGTCCGTCCCCGTCAACATCGCCGCGACGGCCTACCAGAGCTCGTGGGTCATCACCGGCCTTCCCTCCGGCACCGGCGCCTCCGCCGTCGCGCCCTCGTTCACGCGCGGCGACCTCTCGCCCAACGGCCGCCAGTACGTCGTGCGTGTGGCCGCCACCGACCAGGCCGGCAACGCCGGCGCCTTCCCGAACTACTTCACCGCGGTCACGACCATCACCTTCGACGGCACCACGCCGACCTCGGGCGTGACCTTCCCGGCCGGCCCCGACGACACGACGACGACGTCCTTGGCCTCCATCACCGGCACGGCGTCCGACGCGCTCGTCAACGCGTCGTCCTCGGCGGTGCGCTTCACCTACCTGAGCATCTGGAACAACGACACCAACCCCGGCGACCCCAACGCCAACAGCTACTGGAACGAGTCCGCCGGCAGCTGGGCGACGCCGGGCGGTCCGCCCATCTGGAACCCCGCCGTGTACAACGCGGGCACCGGCGAGTGGGCCTTCTCCTCGCCGTCCATCGACACCAACCTGCGCAACCTGTCCTTCTACACCATGATCTCGAGCGCCGTGGACAACGCGGGCAACGTGCAGACGCCGACGCCCGTGGCGGGCACGCCCGGCCGCCGCCGCCTCCAGTTCCAGCCGCCGCCCGCGGTCACGGCCGTCTCGGTCCCCGTCAGCCTCACGCGATACAACCAGCTCGCCGGCATGCAGGGCACGGCCAACGTCAACACCATCTCGGTCAAGTTCCAGATCAAGCGCCTCGACACCAACCAGTGCTGGGGCGGCGGCACGACGGGCCACGGCTGGGTGGGCTGCGGCGTCGACGACAGCACGAACACCCGCGTGGTCCTCCCGGTCGCCGGCAACTGGGGCTACCCGCCGGCCGGCGAGGTCCTGCCGACCTGGAGCACGGTCAACAACACCACCTTCACCGTCAAGACCACGGGCGTCAACCTGGCGGGCATCGACGAGCTGGCGCCCCAGCAGGTGAACTTCTACATCGACCTGTCCTCGCCGACCTCCTCGGTGAGCTTCCCGGTCAACACGACCTTCGTGTCGACCCACCCGGTGCTGCGCGGCGGCTCGACGGACTTCCTGAGCGTCGGGGCGGGGGCGGTGGGCGCGGGCATCAAGGACCCCAACGGCGTGCGCTTCCGCCTGCGCCGCCTCGATAACAACTTCTACTGGGACCACCTGACCAGCACCTGGGTCGTCGGCGTCACCGCGAGCACCGCCGTCTACCTCCCGGGCTCCAACACTTGGACGTACCAGTCGAGCACGCCGACCTTGACCTGGATGGACGGGCTGACCTACTCGCTCGACGTCTTCGCCGAGGACCGGGCCCAAGGCGCGGCCTCGGGCAACACGGAGATCCCCGCGGCGCCCATCACCTTCGGCTACGACTCGTCGCGCCCGCTCGTGGGCATCACCGCGCCGGTGAACCCGCCCGCGCGCCACGGCCAGCTCACGTTGGCGAGCATCGCCGGCACGGCCTCGGCCACGGCGCCCAACACGGTGCGCAAGGTGCAGCTGCGCGTGTTCAGCGAAGCCGGGGGCCAGTTCGCCAACCCCGCTTCGGGCCTGTCCTTCAACCAGCCCGACGGCGACCTGGCGTGGTTCGACGCGACGCACGCGGGCTCGTGGATCAACTGGACGGCGTCGAGCGCCGTGCCCTACGTCAACGGCGGCACCTACACCGTGGTCGCGCGCTCGGAGAACGGCGCGGGCACCTACGCGGTCCCGTACTCGAGCGTGGTCGTGGTCTACGACAACCTCGCGCCCCAGAGCGGCGTGACGACGCCCGCCCACGCGTCCGTCATCAACAGCCTCTCCGCCCTCGGCGGCACCGTGTCGGACCTGCCCGTCGGCAACCCGGGCCTGGTCCCGACGATGCGCCTGCGCTTCAAGCGCCTCTCCGACGGCGCCTACTGGGACGGCGCGCCGGGCGCCGGCGCCTGGCAGCCCGGCCCCGTCCCGCAGACGTTGGCCGCCGCCCAAGGCGTGACGCCGTCGGTGCCGACCTGGAGCATGGCCGGCATCAACCGCCCGACCCCCGCCGACCTGACCTCCGGCACGTCCTACTATCTGACGTCCTCGGGCCTCGACAACGCCGCGGGCGGGGGTAATGCCGAGCTCTTCGACTCGCCGCGAGGCTCCACCTTCACCTACGACGTGACCCCGGGCTACGCCGCGGTCCTCTTCCCGCTCCCGGGCGTCTTCCGCAACTCCATGGCGGTCGTCTCGGGCGTGTCGAGCGATAACGTGGCGGTGTCGACCGTCCAGCTGTCGGTCCAAAATACGTCCATCGCCTCGCCCAACTGTTACGACTCCGCCCTCAACAACTTCACCGCGGCCTGTCCCGCCTGGTTCGGCGCCAAGGGCTCGACGGCGACGTGGAACTTCACCTTCGGCGTCCAGCCCTGGACCCAGGCGCACGTCTATGTCTTCCACTCCTCGGCGACCGACCTCGCCGCGGTGGCGCAGACCGTGGTCTCCTCGACCTCGTTCACCTACGACGTCGTGGTGCCGACGGCCGCGGTCGACGCGCCCGTCTCCGCGGGCGCCCTGAGCCCCCTGCTGGCCTCCATCTCGGGCACCGCGCTCGACGCCCCGTCGGGCATCGGCACTCTGCGGCTGGCCGTCTCCTCGGCGGCCGGCGCGGGCGGCTGGTACAACGGGACGTCCTTCAACGGCGGTCTGGAGACGTACTTCTCCACCAGCGCCTACTCCTTCGGTCCCGATGTCTGGGGCTGGGTCTACCCCGCGCTGACCAACGGCCAGGCCTACGTCCTGCGCTCCTCGGCCACCGACCGCGCCGGCAACTCGCGCGCGCAGGACTTCGCCTTCACCTTCGACTCCTCGCTCCCCGCGGCGACCGTCTCCGACCCCGTCCAGGGCGGCTTCAAGGGCGTGAACTTCGCCGTGACCGGCGGCTCCTCCGACCCCGACCCGGATGGGATCGGGCCGCTGTCGGCCACCGGCGTCTCCACGGTGTCGGTGTCGATCCAAAGACTGGGCACGAACCTCTGCTACGTGTACGGCGGCGGCTTCTCGGCGCCCTGCCCCAACTTCATCCCGGCGGGGGGGGCGGTCGGCGCCTGGACGTTCACCGCCAACCCGAACCCGTACACGAGCGGCGTCAGCTACATCGTCGCGGCGCGCGCGACGGACAACGCGGGCAACGAGCAGGCGGTCTTCACGCCGGCCGTCAGCTCGGTGACCTTCGTCTACAACACGGCCGTGCCCACGGTCGGCGTCACTTTCCCGAACCAGACGCGCCACCGCTCGCTGACCACCATCTCCGGCACGGCCGCCGACGCCGTGCCGACGGCGCTCGGCCAGGTGGAGGTCCGCATCCTCCAGCAGACCGGCCTGACCCGCTACTACAACGCCGGCTCGGGCTTCTTCGACATCCAGCCGAACCCCATCCCGGCCGAGACCGCGTGGCTGCAGGCTGCCTCGGCGTCCGTCCCGCTGTGGACTTCGTGGACGCTCTCCAGCGGCACGCCCTTCCAGAGCGGCACGCAGTACCGCATCGAGGCGCGCGCGCGCAACCAGTCCGGCAACTACTCGACGACCTACTCCTCGCAGACCGTCATCTTCGACACCGACCCGCCGGTGACCGACGTGCGCCTGCCGGTCAACGTCAGCACCATCTCCTCTCTCTCGAGCATGTCGGGCACGGCCAACGACGTGGCCGGCTCCCTGCCGGGCCTGGTGGACGACGTCCGCCTACAGTTGGTGCGCCTCTCCGACGGCTTCCGCTGGGACAGCGCCAGCTGGGTCGCGGGCGCGGCTCAGATGACCGAGAACGAGGGAATCCAGGTCCATCAGACGAGCTGGACCCTCGTCACCAACCTGCCCGCGGCCAACAACCTGCCCACGGGCCTCCAGCACGGCGCGTCCTACTACGCGACGACGTCGGGCCTCGACGACTCCTTCTCGGGCGGCAACGCGGAGCCCTTCTTCACTCCGGCGCGCGCCTCCACCTTCACCGTCGACCTCGTCGGCCCGAACGTGGGCTTCCAGGCGCCGTCCGACGGCTCGGTGCTCGCCACCCTCGCGAAGATCCGCGGCACGGCCGTGGACGCCCTGGCGGGCGTCTCCGCGGCCTCTCAGATCGACGTGGCCATCGGAGAGATGAGCCCGGGCCAGGGCTGCTGGGACGGCAGCGTCACGCCCGGCACGTTCACGCTCACGGGCTGCCCCATCTACTACCCCATCGCGAGCGGCGGACGCAACGGCACTTTCGCCGGCGGCGTCTGGGACATGGACGCGCCCGCGTTGACGACGCAATATACATATCGCGTGTGGGTGCGCGCGCGCGATAATGCCGTGCCCGCCGCCAACGTCAGCTCGGCCGGCCAGATCTCGACGACGACGTTCTCGTTCAACACCAGCCTGCCCGCCGTCGCCCTGACCTCGCCGCCGTCCTTGCCCGCGACGGGCGGCAACCGCTCGGTCGCGTTCGGCATCGCGGGCACCGCCTCGGAGACCTTCGGCGTGGCCGCCGCCTCGGTCGCCTACCAGGAGGCGGACTCGGGCATGTGGTACAGCCACATCTCCGGAACCTTCTCGGCGACGTCGCCCGTGTGGCGCCCGACCGTCCTCTCGGGCACCGTGCCCAACTACACGTTCACGGCGACCCCGCCCGTCCTGCCCGCCTCCGCCGGCCGCGACTACAACATCGTGCCCAAGGCCATCGGCTCCACCGGGCTCGAGGGCGTCGGCTCCGCCAACACCGTGAAGTGGGACACCACGGCGCCGGGTTCCGGCGTGAGCGCGCCCGGGGCCTCCTCGTACGGCAAGGCGTTGGCGCTCGTCAGCGGCACCGCCGTCGACGCCGGCGGCGCGCCCGCGGGCGTGGCCGGGACCCAGCTCCAGATCAAGCGCGTCAGCGACAACATCTGCTGGAACGGCGCGACCTGGATCGCGAACTGCTCGACCGAGGCGTCTTGGCTGACGCCCGTCACCGGCTCTCCGTGGACCAAGAACACCCAGCTGCCGCCGCCCAACAACCTGCCCGGCGGCCTGCAGGACGGCGAGCGCTACGACCTCGCGTCGCGCGCCTTCGACTTCGCCGCCAACACCCAGACGGCGCTGACGACCAACATCTTCCGCTTCGACGTGTCCTCGCCGACGGCCTTCGTCCAGCTGCCCGCCAACGGGGCCCGCTACAGCTCGCTGCCCTTGGTCTCCGGCACCGCGCAGGACGCCGCGCCGGGCCTGACCACCTTCCCGCAGGTCCGCATCTACAACATCGCGCTCAACCAGTACTGGGTGGACGGGACGGGGTGGGTCAGCAGCGGCTTCCCGGGCTTCCCGGAGCTGTGGAACGTGGCGTTGGACTCTCAGACCGCCGTCGGCGGCATCGGCGACGGCAACGCCTACACGTGGCGCTACAACGCCTCAGCGGTGGCGTGGGCCGACAACAACGGGCAGCTCCGCGTCGAGAGCCGCGTGACGGACGCGGCGGGCAACTACACCAGCGCCTCCTCCACGTTCAGCTTCGACGCGACCCGCCCGGCGTCCGTGGTGACGTATCCGACCGCCAACGGCCAGACCTTCTCGTCGATGACGTCCATCCAGGGCACGTCCTCGGACATCACCTCCAACGTCGCGGACGTGCGCGTCAAGATGTGGTACGTCACGGGCCCGACGACCTACTACTGGAGCCCGGCGCCGCCTCACTGGGGCCTCGTCGACGGCGGCTTCTTCTCCATCAACGGCTCGGGCGGCCCCTTCGGCGTCAACAACCCGTGGGACTACAACTCGACCCAGGTGCCGGACTTCGCGACGCCGGGCACCCTCAACTACGCCTGGAAAGAGGGCACGCACGACGGCCTCAACGGCAAGACGTTCAACATCATCACCCAGGCCGTCGACGAGGCCGGCAACGTCCAGACCGCTCTGTCCACGCGCACCTTCCGCTTCGACAACGTGCCGCCGCTCTCGGGGCCCGTCGCGCCCATCCCCGACTCGGCCTACAACAGCCTCACCGTGCTCTCGGGCACCTCGGTCGACGCCGAGAGCTCGGTGTCGGCCGTCGCGGTCTCCATCTTCGAGGAGGAGACCTCGCGCTGGTTCGACGGCACGAGCTTCGTCGCCGGTCCGCAGGTGTGGATGCCCGTCCTGCCCCTGAACCTCTTCCCGTCCTCGTGGACGTTCACCAACGGCTCTCTGGCCTACGCGCCCTCGCGCCACTACGTCGTGCGCTCCTCGGCCACCGACAGCGTCGGCAACCGCCAGACCGCCTCCGGCTTCGCGCGCTTCCTCTTCGACACGGCCGAGCCCACGTCGGCGGTGGCCAACCCGGTCAACCTGACGACCTACGACGACACCAAGATCCTCGTCGGCAGCTCCTCCGACCCGGGCTTCACCTCCGGCATCAACGGCACGGGTTCCGGCGTGTTCCCGACCCTGGGCTGGCACCAGGGCGCCGTCGAGGTCGCCGTGTTCCGCGACACCGCCCCGCTCATCTCGGGCGGTCCCATCGCGCCCGGCGGCAACGACGGCTCCGGCTACTTCTGGAACGGCTCCACCTGGGTCCCCGCGGTCGCCGGCACGCCGGTGTGGGTGCCCGCGTCGTTCGCCGACTCCTTCGGCGGCTGGCAGTACTCCGGCCTGGTCTGCCCGACGCCCAACCCCACGGGCATCCCGTGCTGGGTGCGCGGCGACCCCTACGTGACCTGGTCGCGCGTGCGCGACAACGCGGGCACCTTGCAAAGCGTCGTCAGCGCAGGTCCCCGCTACTTCATCTCGGGCATCGCCCAGAGCTTCTCCATCGTCGTCTCCTCCGACCCGTCCACCGTCGGCAACGACATCCAGATCACGGTCACCGCGCGCGACGGCTTGAACGGCACGGGCGGCGTCGCCTCCAACTACAACCAGTCCGTCAACTTCGCCATGGCCGGCGGTCCCGAGACGATGGACACCGACTTCATCGCCGACAGCGTGTACGGCCTGCCCTCGACCTACACCTTCACGACCGGCCCCGGCAACGACAACGGTTCTAAGACCTTCACGCTGCGCATGCGGCGCGCGGGCGCCCGCGTGCTGCGCATCGAGCAGACCGACAACCCCGCCCTGTTCGGCACGCTCAACTTCACCACCCACCGCGACGCGGCCACGCGCGTCCAGCTCATCGCGGACGCGGACGCCAGCTGCACGGGCGGCCCCGGCCAGCGCCCCGGCCCCGGCGTCGTGACGCCGGGCTCCGAGGGCCGCCTGGGGACGCCGCGCACCTTCGTCGCCGGCCAGACCGTCCAGTACTGCGTCCAGGTCACCGACAACTTCTACAACGTGTACATGGATTCGGCCGCCACGGTGTACGTGTCGGACGGCGACCCGAACAACGGCGCCTTCGCCCCCGGCAACGACCGCTTCGTGTCCTTCACTGGCTCGACCACGTTCAACTGGACCTTCGTGACCGCCAGCCCCGCGGGCCAGGTCGTCCAGTCCACGGGCGCGGGCGTCTTCCCCAACGCCTCGAACCCGGCCAGCCCCGTGCCGGTGGTCGGCCTGCCGGCCACGCGGCTCGTGGCCGTCCTGCCCGGAGAGACCCGCGTGCAGGGCAAGTTCAACGTGCAGCCGCTCGGCAAGAGCGGCGCGCCCAACCAGACCTTCGCCGGCTCCACCTACACGGTGCGGGTCCACGCGGTCGACGACTTCTTCAACGACGACCTGTCGGTGTCCTTCCCCGTCCAGGCCGACATCTTCCCCGACCTGTACAGCTCGTCCTACACGCAGTCGCTCACGCTCGGCGTGACGGACTTCGCCTTCCATCCCGTCGTCGCGGGGACTCACAGCATCCAGGTGCAGGCCGCGGCGCTGGCCGCCGGGACCTCGTTCTACGTCACGCCCAACTCCTTCGAGGTGTGGTGGTCCACGCCCGTCAAGCTCCAGGCCGTCGCCGAGGGCCAGGTCGCGGCGCCCGGCCGCTCGCCCTTCGACGCCGATCCGACGTCCGGCGGCCGCTCCGTCGCGGCCCCGGCCACGCTCACGGCGGGCGTGACGACGTCCATCCGCATCAACCTCACCGACGCCTACTTCAACGTCGTGCGCGGCACGACGCCCTTCATCCCGCTCCCGAGCAACATCGTCATGCCGCTGGTCCGCTTCGACTTCCTCAACGACGCGAACATCCAAGGCCGCCTGCTGGCGCCGAACCCCTACCAGCGGACCTTGGTGGCCGGCACGACCACGTTCACTTTCCCGCCCGTCACGCGCAACGCGGGCCTGCAGGTCCGGGCCTCTGACACGGGCGCCACCGGCACGTCCTACAGCACGGACACGGTCACGGGCATCCAGGTCGACGCCAACGTCCCCGTCTCGCTGCTGACCCTGATGCCGGGTGAGTCCTTCGTCGAGGGTACCGTCGCCGGCAAGAGCGGGACGCCCAGCGTCCTCACCGCGGGCCAGACCTACAGCGTCACCGCGCGCGCGGTGGACCTGTACAACAACCGCGCGGTGGACGGCCGCCCCGTGCGCCTGGACGTCAACGACGTCTACGCGACGGTCCCGGCCCAGCAGCCCCTGGCGCTCGGCCAGACCGTCTTCAGCGGCTTCCTGCCCAGCGCCGCCACCGGCAACCTGACGGTCACCGCGGCCGACGACGGCGTCGTGCCGCCCTTCTTGAGCAGCCTGACGGTCACGGGCGTCTCCGTCATCCCGAACGCTCCCGACCGGATGATCGTGCTCCTGCCCGGCCAGGTCCTCGTCCCCGGCAAGAACATCGCGCCTTTCGGCGTGGGCGGGCCCGCCGCCATCTCCACGGCCGGCGTGTTCTTCACGCCGACCATCTACGCGACCGACGTGCGCTACAACGTCGTCAACAGCGTCACCCAGTCCGCCATCGCGCTGACCTCCGACGACCCGTTCGCCTCGTCTCTGGGCTCCTTCGCGATGGTCGGCGGCGCGGCGAGCGCTCCGAACCTCATCCTGCGCACGGCCGGCTCGCGCGTGCTGACGGCGACCGACGCCGACGCGGGCGCGCCCGCGCTCGTGGCGGGGGTCTCCGGCGCCTTGCCGCTCAACCCCAACAGCACCACGCGCCTGCGCGCGCTCACCCCGCTGGAGACCCGCGTTCCCGGCTCCACGACCAACGGCCGCACGGGCTCGGCCTACACGACCTTGGCCGGCGTCGCCTTCGACGCGACGGTGGACCTGACCGACGCCTTCTGGAACCTCACGCCGGGCGCCAGCCAGGAGATCCGCCTCGTGGCCGACGACCCCTTCGCCGTCATCGTCCCGACGACGCAGGTCATCACGACTTCGGCCACCTACAACGTCACGCTCAAGCGCGCCGGCTCCACTCTGCTGCGCGCGGAGATGGTCAACGCCGTCCCGCCCTTCGGCCCCGTGGTCGCGCAGGACACCGCGACGGCGGTCAACGTCCTGCCCGGCGTGCCCACGCGCCTGCTGACCCGCCTGCCGGGCGAGTCCTTCAGCCAGGGCTCGCCGACCGGCAAGAGCGGCGTCGCGACCCCGCAGCAGGCGGGCGCGTCCTTCTCCGTCCAGGTCGGCGTCGTGGACGCCTTCTTCAACATCGTCACCGGCCGCGCCGCGGACGTGAAGATCAACACGCCCAGCGACGGGTTCGCCCTGTTCGTCTCCACGCTCGGCATCAACCCGCTGGCGGGCATCACCCCGCCCATGACCGTGACCCTGCGCCGCGCGGCGACGGACCACTTCCTGTCGGCCGTGGACTACGGCTCCTCGGGCCTGTCCACCGACCCGCAGTCGTCCACGTTCACCGTCGTCCCCGACCTGCCCATGGGCCTGCAGGTCCTCATGCCCGGCCAGACGGCCGTCCCCGGCGGCGGCGACTACCCCAACGGCGGCGTCACGGGGACCATCTCCACGCGCACGGCCGGCGCGCCCTTCACGGCGACCATCAACCTCGTCGACCGCTACATGAACCCGACGAGCGCGGGCGGCTTCCCGTTCGTGCACCTGACCAGCAACGACGAGTTCGACGTCGATTCCGCGACCGGGCCCCTGGCGGGCGGCACCTTGCCGGCCGGGATGACCCTCGTCACGAAGACGACGGGCGCCCGCCTGACCGCGGGCGTGCGCGGCCAGCCCGCCGACCTGGTCTGCACGGGCAACACGCCGTCCAACATCTGCCGCGCCGAGTCCCCGGCCGCGGTGACGGGAGCCTTCAAGGTGTACGCGTCGACGGCCGTGGGCCTGTTCGTGACCGTGCCCGGCGAGACTTACCGCCCCGGCAAGTGCGACCATTTGCCCGGCGCGGTGTGCCGCCTGCTGGGCCCGCTGGAGGGGGCGCCCGGCAAGGACGGCACGGCCTCGGCGTTCGTCATGACCTTCCCCGCGGGTTCGATGAACGCCGACGTCTGGCTCGTGGACCAGTTCTACAACCCGGTCACCGACAACACGGGTTCGTCGCAGGACACCAACCCCGTCGCCGTGATGCCGACGGTCGCGCTCAACTTCCCGGCCGACTCCGCCGCCGCAGTGCCGGCCGCGCAGACCCTGTTCCAGGGGAACTGGACCTTCGGCGTGACGCCGCTGACCTCCTCGACGACCTGGTCCATCCGGGTCGCGACGACCGGCGCCTCCGCGTCCACCTGGAGCCAGGCCTCTTCCGCCCTCTTCCCCGTCCACCCCGGCCCGGCGCACCACCTGCACTGGGGCGGCCTGCCGGCGACGGTCGCGGCGGGCTCCGCCTTCAGCGGCGACGTGACCGCGCACGACCAGTTCCACAACCGCCTGTCCACCGGTCCCAACGCCTACATCTCCAACGTGACCTTCTCGGCCGAGTTGTTCGGCGGCAACCAGGACCCGGAGTTCAGTCCGAGCAACAACGTCACCTTCTCCTCGACCACGGACCAGGGCGTGCGCAGCCTGGTGAGCTTCGCCAAGCTCAAGAAGGCTGGCTCGCGCTGGCTGCAGGCCTTCCAGACCGCCTTGCCCGGCGTCAACAGCGAGGTGGCGGGCTTCTCCGTGCGTCCCTTCATCACCGTCACGCCCGGCACGCCCGACTCCATCAAGGCCGACGGCACCATCATCAACGACATCAACGTCTCGGTGGGCTCGCTGGTGCCCAACAACCCGGGCTTCGTCGACATCCGCGGCCAGCTCACGGACTCCTTCGATAACCCCATCACCTCCACGCAGACCGTCTTCGTGGAGGTCGTCGACGTGGTCGGCGCGGCCGGCCACCTCGAGGTCGACAACGGCGCCGGCTACGTGAACGTGGGTCTCTCCACGCGGGTCATCTCCGCGGTCACCGGCGTCGTCGGCGCCTCCACGCCGACCGTCCGCTACTACGTCTCGTCCACCGCTGGCGACGCCGCGCGCGTCTGGATCGGCACGATGACGGCGCCGACGGACCGCACGCTGTTCATCTCCGCCAAGAAGAACATCAGCGGCAACCTGCTCAGCGTGGGCGGCCTGCCCAGCAGCCTCGTCTTCCTCAGCACGCCCACCGCCGCTCTCGTCGGCGTCAACGACGTGGCCGGCGCCGGCGGCCAGTACATCATCCAGCGCAAGGACGACTTCGGCAACGTCACGCGCCAGGGCCCGACGACCTTGCTGCTCGACCTCGAGGCGGCGGACAAGACCGTGCACACCGACCGCGGCTACGCCCTCGGCCTGTTCGGCACCACCGGCGACTACGGCTTCCGCGACGCGAGCAACAGCGTCTTCATCAACTCGCTCAGCATCTCCGACGGTCAGACCGGCGCCGAGGTGCCCTTCCGCTTCCATAGCCGCATGTCCTCCTACTCGGGCCCCGGCCCGTCCTCCAACACGGCGGAGGGGGGGCGCCCGGGCTCGTGGACGATCAAGGTCTTCCTGCCCGGGCCGACCCTGGCGCTGCAGCACTCCCTGCGCATGGACCCCGACGAGCCCAAGAAGGTGGGCTTCGCCAACCCCGAGCGCACGCAGGTGGCCGGCCGCGTCGTGGACTTCGGCAGCACGCTCGCGCGCTTCACGGTCCAGCTCCAGGACCAGTTCAGCAACCCCGTGGTCTCCACGCGCAACTATGTGGTGGACCTGGCGACCCAGTCGGACCGCATCCCGTCCAAGCTCAACGACTACGCGGCCTTCTCGCGCTCGAGCGACTCGCTCCCGGGCTCGCGCGTGAGCGCGCCGCAGTTCCTGACGTCCACGACCACCGTGGACATCCCTCTGGGCCAGTACTTCGCGACGTTCTACTACATGGACACCTCGGCGTCGCGCAACTACGACCTGACCGCGGGCACCAAGCCCGTCGTGACGCTGGCCTCGCCCGGTCTCTTCAGCGCCCAGCAGGGCGTCTTCATCGCGCCCGACACCATCGACCGCTTGGCCTTCCCCACGGGCGCGGGCCAGACCTTGCCCGCGGGCACGACGTCCAGCTTGATGGTCCTGGAGACCCGCGACTACTACGGCAACGCCTCGCCGCTGCTGCCGGGCCAGGACCTGGGCACGGGCTTCGTCCAGCTCAAGCTCGTCACGAGCTCCGCGGGCCAGGTGAAGTTCTCCACGCCCACGATCGGCGCCTTCGTGAGCTCGACCGCCGTGGCCTACCTGCCCGTCAACCAGTCCTCGGTGCCGTTCTACATGATCGACACCCTGCTCACCCAGCCCGGCTCCACGCACACGTTGGCGGCGCTCGGCGTCACCTACCCGACGTGGGCGGTGGGCTACTCCAGCTACTCGGTGGTCTCGGGCCCGCCCGCCCAGATCGGCTGGTCCACGCCGCCCCGCCGCCTGGTGGCCGGCACCACGCGCCAGATCGAGGTGGGCGTGCCCACCAACACCGTGGTCGCGGCCCAGCTCCTGGACCAGTTCGGCAACGTCACGTCCTCGACGGCCACCTTCATCATCCGCTACACCAGCGTGCGCGACACCGTCTACGCGGGCATCGATCCCGCCGCCGTCATCGTCGCGACCGCGCCCTCGGCCTTCTGGAACAACATCTTCACCAGCCACCTCGACGTCATCATCCCCGGCGGCGCCGGCGTCTCCCAGGCGCCCATGTACTTCTGGGACACCTTGTCGGGCGGCACGACCGTCAGCGCCCAGGCCTACCTCAGCGGCCTGCCGGTCCTGGCCTCCACCTCCCAGGTCCACCAGATCACGCCCGGCCCCGGCGCCTACCTGACCATCAACCACCCGTACACCTTGTCCAACCCGCTGCAGGTGGGCGTGCCCGGCGTGCTCACCATCCAGGCGCGCGACCTGTTCGGCAACCCGGCGTCCGGCGACGCGCAGAACGGCAACTACTACACCAGCGTGGTGAGCTTCGCCTCCTCGGGCTCGACCTCGACGGTGAGCCTGGTCGACCTCATCACGGGCACCAGCTACCACCAGTTCACCCCGGCCGAGGGCGGCGTGTTCAGCAACTTCGGCGTCGTCAACCAGGTCGTGGAGACGCTCAACGTCCGCGCCTCCGACACGGCCAACGCGGCCGTGTACGGCTTCACCAACGACGGCGCGCGCGTGGGCCTGCCCGCCAACCCCGCGCTGCGCTCCAACGGCGACGTCGTGTTCGCGGGCGTGGTCGTCACGCCCGCCGACCTCGCGCCCGAGAACCCGCTTCCCCCGCAGAAGGTGGCCCTGCAGGTACTGCGGACGGCCCTCCTCCAGGGCGACGGCACCACGACCAACAGTGAGAACCCCGTCGCCATGCTGCGCATGAACATGCGCATCCAGCCCACGGGCGCGCCCTTCACCGCGGACCTGCGCTCCATGCGCGTGCAGAGCCGCGTCCAGGGCAACCTGGACAACAACAAGATCGTGGAGCTGGCGCTGTACCGCGACAACCCCAGCGCGCCCAACGGCCAGTTCGAGGCCGACCAGGACGTGTTCCTCGCCTCCGGCGTCTACAACGGCGCGGGCTCGTGGTTCTTCGGCACCGGCGCCCAGCCCTTCCTCGACACGGCCTTCCCCGGCGGCGAGGTCACGCTCAACAGCACGCAGGACAAGTTCTACTTCTTCACCGTCCGCATCGCCTCCGCGGGCTTCGGACCCACCGAGCTCCCGGCCTCCTTCGGCCTGGAGATGCTGGGGCCCTCCAACATCACCCTCGCGCCCGGCGCGCCCGTGGGCATCGCGGCCAACAACTTCACCATCCGGACCGCCACCGCGCCGGTCGAGCGCGAGGCCGCGCAGATCAACATCCTGGCCGAGGACATCAACGCCTGGTGGCAGCCGCCGTCCACGACCACCCACCAGATCGGCTACGTCAACCAGGGCACGCTCAACGTCGGCGTCCTGAAGCTCAAGCTGTGGACGGACGCCTTCACCGGCACCCTCGCCAGCATCCGCATCGCGCACTCGGGCACGGGCCTGGACTCGCACATCAGCCGCGTGCGCCTGTACCTGGACACCGACTCCTCGCAGACGAGCACGGTGGGCGACGGCCAGTTCGGCTTCACCGTCGACAAGCAGATCGCCACGGCGACCTTCCCGCCGGGCGAGACGCGCACGACCAACCTGGTGCTGACGAGCCCGCAGAGCATCGACGGCACCATCACCACCTCCACGAACACCTACTACCTGGTCTACGACTTCGACGCGGGCGCGGCCGCGGGCCAGACGCACGGCATGACGCTGCAGTCGGGCAACATCCAGGCGCTGGCCGGCAACGGCGTGCCCAAGCCCTTCGGCATCGTCGCCACGACCAACGTCCCCGTGCTGGCGACGCCCGACCAGATCACGCTGACGGACTGGAACCGCCAGGGCCTGACCTCGGGCACCGTGCCGACCGACGCCATCCCCTCGCGCCTCACGCAGAACGACAACCGCCAGCCCGTGGCGAAGATGACCTTGCGCGTGAACTCCGGCGCGGCCGAGTGGACCGGCCTCAAGCTGGACCGCTGGCTGCCGTCGAGCAAGATCACCGGCGCGGGCTACAACCCGCTGTTCGCCCAGCACAACAAGGCCGACGACATCACCAACATCCGCGTCTACCTCGACACGAACAACGACGGCCTCCTGGATGTCTCCACCGACGCGCAGATCAGCCCGCTCAACGCGGTCACCCACCTCTTCCCGTCCATCCCGACGGCCGTCCAGCTCTACGCCACCGGCACGGCGACCGGCGTCGACATCCCGGTCACCGGCCTGCTCGCCAACACCATGTTCCCGTCGGATAACCCGTTCACCGTCAACACCGAGAACCGCCTCGTCCTCGGCGACGACCAGACCGACGAGCTGCTCAAGGAGGTCGTGTACTGCCACGGCCTCGACCTGCCCGGCAACCGCTACACGAACTGCGACCGCGCGCAGGAGGGCACGACCCAGCTCGATTTCCCGGCGGGGACCATCCTCTCCGGCCCGGCGCGCATCCCCATCTTGAGCCTCATCGGCGGCGGCGGCCAGGTCATCCAGACCACGAAGCTCGACTACTTCGTGGCCTACGACGTGAACCCGCTGGCCTCGGTGTCCGCCCAGGCCAACCTCGGCCTGTCCATCCCGAACACGAGCTACTACCAGATCGGCGCGCCCAAGACCATGTCCGTCGCCAACGTGGGCGTGCCGCCCTCGGGCCTGTCGGCGTCCTTCATCCCGAACCTGGCCGAGTACCCCGACAAGATGCGCGTCACGGTGCAGGACGCCTTGGACGGCCCCATCGGCG
>CAZTZW010000002.1:0-9907 GCA_964618085.1 uncultured Elusimicrobia bacterium | reverse complement strand
CTCGAGCCGGGAAAGGGCCAGGATATTTCCCACCATCCGGTTCAGGCGGTCCGTCTCGTGGTCGATGCCGGAAAGCAACTCCCGTCGGACCGCCGTATCCCAATCGGCGCCTTCCTGCAGCAGAAGAGCACGGTGGCCGTCGCGGTCGTCAACGTCCAGACCGACGTCGCCGACGCGATGTGGCGCTGGCTGCTCGTGTACGCGACCGGCACGGCCATCGCCGGCGGCGACCCGCCCTCGGGCGACGTCCAGGAGGTCAAGCTCTGGTTCGACGACAACCAGGACGGCCTGTTCAACATCGGCAGCGACGTGCTCGTCGGCACGGGCACCTTCGGCAACTTCGGGGGTATCCCGACGGTGGCCCAGATCAACCTGTACCCGCCCATCAAGGTGGTCAAGGCGAGCCTGGCGCCCAAGCCGCAGAAGTACTTCGTCACTTTCGTGATGAGCGACACCGCGCAGCCCACGGACCTGACGACCCAGCAGCCGCGTACCTTGGGCATCGACGTCCGCGAGACCTCGCTGCCCACGAACAACACGACCGTCGACCAGCCCCTGCAGAACGCGCTCTCTCTGCCCAACCGCTACGACGTGGCCTCGCCCCTGCCCTTCGGCGCGAAGGTCCGCACCATCATCGCCGCGCCGCAGGTCATGTCGGTCCGCGCCACGCCGATGTTCTCCACGTCGAGCGGCACCTTCCCCGTGCCCATCCTCGTGTCGTCGATCACCACGACACCTTCCGCCGGCGTCGTCGAGTCGTTCTGGAACATCAGCTCGACCGAGGGGCTGCCGGTCCCTCCGTTGGGCTCGACGTTCTATGCGATGGTCGGGACCGAGATCATCGGCTACACGGGTACGGCGGGTCCGGGCGTGCCCGGCATCGGAACCTTGATCAACGTCATCCGCGGCGCTCTCAACACCGTTCCCGCCATACACAACATCGGCGACACTGTCTCTCCCAGCGTCCGTCAGGGCGAGCTGAACCTCGCCGCCATGCGCCTGGAGATGTGGTCGTCGCAGTTCCAGGTCCAGCTTTCGTCCATCGACTTCAACCGCAGCCTGCCGCTGGGTCTCAACGGCGATGACACCGATCTCACCGCCGTCAAGGTGTATAAGTCTCCGGACGGCGTCTATCACCGCGACCCCGGCACCGGCCAGAACGCCGGCGACGTCTTGATGGGCCAGTCCTACTTCGGCGCGACGGGCACTCAGTCTCGCGCGGTCATCCCCATCAACGACCCGGCACTGGGCAACCCCGGCTACGCCCTCATCACCGCGACGCCGACGGTGATGTATGTGACCTTCGACGTCTCTCCCTCGGCCAAGTTCTCGCATCCGCAGGTCTCCAACATCAACGAAGTGGTGGGTGCCTTTGCGCCGGATGGTACACGCTTCCGCCTGACGCCTCCCAACGCCAACCACACCACCATCTTCGTGGGCACCCACTCCGTGCTCAGCCCGACCTTCGTGCTGGCGCCGACGGTCAACATCGTCAGCGTAGAGTTCGACCAGCTGTCGGGCAACTTCACCATTCAGAACGCGAAGAACGTCGCGATGGCGCGCATGCGCATGCGCACGGACCGTAATGCGGCGCTCATCGACGCCATCCGCATCGACCGCACCGGCTCCAACGGCTCGCTCGACAGCGACATCCCCGTCGTCAAGATCTGGCGCGACGCCAACGCCAACGGCAACTTCGACGCCATCGATTCGACGAATGTGGCTGGCGTGTTCCCGAACCTGCTCTCCTTCGGCAACGAGACCTTCAGCTCGGGCACGGTCAACATCGCCTTGCGCGCGCCCATCCTGGTCACGACCACTCCGGCGGACTACTTCGTCACCTACGATATCTCGCAGTTCGCCACGGAGAACAGCCGTGTCGGCGCGGCCGTGATGGGCCCGGGCTACCTCACCGTCCAGGTGCCCAACGCCGTGACCTTCACGACGGCCACCTTCACTTCCAACCCCCTGCTCAACATCAACAAGGTCGTCTCCAACGTCACGATGGGCGTCAACGACATCGCCACGCTGATTACGGGCGTGACGCAGGCGCAGACCAACGTGCCCCTGCTGCGCTTCAACCTGGCGACCGACATCGCGCTGGCGCCGTGGCGCTCGCTGCGGGTGGAGCGTACCGGCGGCTCCCAGGACAGGGACAAACCCCAAGGCCGCAACACCGACGTCAAGTTCATCCGCGTCTTTAAGGACATCGACTCGAACGACACCTTGGGCGGCGCCGACGTGAACATCTCCGAGGTCGACACGACCCTCGTGACGGCTGTCTCCAGCACGACCGGCGTGCCCTTCGACCTCGTCGTCCTCTCTACGGCCGGCTTCCCTCTCGACAACACAGGCGGCGCCTTGGGCGGCAAGCTGTGGGTGGGCGGCGCCGAGCTCATGACCTTCTCCGGCCCCAGTAACTCGATCGACTGCCCGCTGGGCGTTCATACCTTCAGTGGTCGGCCGTGCTTGAACATCATCTCGCGCGGAGACCAGATGGGCACCGCGCCCACGCCGCTGCTCAACCACTCCGTCGGCGTCGCCGCGCGCAAGGTGGACGTGTTCAACCAGGCGAACGACAATGACGTGCAGGCCTTGGTCACCCTCAAGACCGACCAGTTCGTCGGCCCCATCGCCCAGTCCTTCTTCGTGGCCTACGACGTGGGCGACTCGGCCGTGGCCAACGACCTCATCGGCGTCGCGGTGCGCGACCCCTCGTGGATCGGTCTGCCGCGCGGCGACAACGGCACGCCGGTCCTGCGCACCGGCATCACGCGCGCGGAGCCTCTGGGCACGGCGACCACCGGCTATCCCTTCGTGGGTCAGCAGGTGCCCATCAGCCCCATCGTGCTCGCTGTCTCGGGCTTCTCCAACGCCCCCTCGGGCGCGGGCCAGGGCGATACTAATGTGCCCGTCCTGCGGGTGGAGATGCGCTCGAGCACGGACTTCGTCAACGTTTCCCGCATGCGCTTCCGCCAGATCGGCACCATCCTTACTTCTACCGTAGCCTTGACCGGCGACGGCGACGTCTCGCGCGTGCGTGCCTGGCTCGACAATGGCGATGGCGTGTTCTCCGCCGGCCTCGACGCGCAGCTCGGGACGGTGGCGCATTCGACGAGCGGCGCCTTCTCTAATGGGTCGGCCCTCATCGACTTCGTCCAGAACGGCGTGCCCTACCTGCGCGTGTCCACCGCGCCGACGATCGTGTTCTTGACCGCGGACGTGGGCTTCACCGACCGCGCCCTTGGTACGACCTTGACTCATAACTTCGGCTTCCGCATCACGGCGTTCTCCGACGTCATCGGCCCCGACGGCGCGCCCGTCACCGCGGCGCCGCACCCGACCCTGCTGCCGCCCTTCGAGTCGAAGACCGTCCTCATCGCGCCGCTCACCATCCCGGGCGTGGTGGTCAGCTCGGCCCTGCCGCCGATGGTGATGACGCGCGCCGGCCAGTTCTGGGGCGGCGGCGCCATCGACGGGCCGGCCATCGGCATGCCGGCGTACGCCAAGCTGGACCCGTCCTGCGTGCCCAGCGGCAAGGACCCGGGCAACCCGCGCAACCAGGTCTGCTTCATCAACGGCAACCCCGTGCCCGACGAATCCAAGTGGATCTGCGCCGACGGCACGCCCTGGGCGACGAACTGCCGCACCCGCGAGCCGTTGGTGGACATCAACGGCGACCTCGTCCCCGACAACTTCTCGGTGGGCGAGAGCACGCGCCCCAGCCAGGTCTCCCTGCTCGGCGACGGCACGCCCACGACCGACCTGACGGGCGCCGGCATCTTGGACGTCGACATCAACAAAGACGGCATCCTCGACATGGTCGTCTTCTCGCCCGGCTCCAATAAGCCGCAGTTCCGCATCGGTCTGGACGTCGCCAACCAGGGCAACCTGGCGGCGACCGCGCCCGATCCCGGCCAGGGTCTGGCCCCGTCGGCGTGGGCCAAGTCCGCCAGCGAGCTGACCTTCAACCTGCCCCTGACGGGCACGTCGGGCTACTACATGATCGCGGTCGGCCGCTACTACGACGACCCCATCGGCATCACGCACAAGTGGTCGTCGGTCACGGTGACCGGCGTCGCCGGTCTGTCGGCTTCCAACTTCGCGGTGCGCGCCGTGGGCGACCCCGTCACCGGCGCGACCATGAAGGGCCTGCAGATGACGGTGCCCAACGTGACCCGTTTGGCGCAGGCGCTCGCGGCGGACACCACGTCCTTCCTGGTGGACGACTCCTCCAAGCTGAACCTGCCCGGCCTCATCTACGTCGGCTCGGAGATCATGCGCCTGGAGCGCGACACCGCCAACCCGAACCGGTTGAAGACCGTCTTCCAGGCCGGCGACCCGGCGCCCTTCACCGGCCGCGGCCTGCTGGGCTCGGCGCCCATCATCCACACCTCCAACGAGCTCGTCTCCGACGACGCGGCCATCCTCTTCGCCCAGTTCGTCTCGGGCAGCGGCTCGGTCTCGCCGGCCCAGGCCATGCTCGTCTACCGCGTGGACCCCTTCGCCCCGACCGTCCCCGGCGGCGCGACGCCCACGGAGCAGAACCGCACCTCCTACCAGGTGCGCTGGACGCCGTCCACGCAGAACGTCTCCGGCGTCGCCGCCTACGAGGTCCAGGAGCGCGGCGGCGACCCGAAGGACCTGTCGGCCACCGTCATCTGGAAGACCGTCAACGTCATCTCCGCCCGCTCGCCGGTGTACGGCGTGGGCGACCCGACCTTCCCCGGCGAGACCCCGCGGCCGGCCGGTCAGTACTTCTCCTACCGCGTGCGCGCCATCTCCGGCGCGGGCGTGACCTCCAACTGGTCGCCGCTGACCGTCAACGCGGTCACGGGCATCACCAGCAGCATCCTGTCGGCCGTCAGCAACTTCCCCAACCCCTTCGACTCGCGCAAGGGCGGCAACGCGGGCAAGACCTTCATCACCTACACCCTCAACGCCGATTCCGACGTCACCGTCACCATCTACGACGCGCTGGGCTACCTTGTGAAGACCATCGGCTGCCCGCCCGGAAGCGAGGGCGGCAAGACCGGCGCCAACTTCCTGCCCTGGGACGGCCGCAACGACGCCGGCGCCTTCGTCTCGAAGGGAGGCTACACCGCCCGCATCCGGGTCAAGTCGCCCGGCGGCACCGCGACGGCCATCCGCAAGATCGGCGTCATCCACTAAGGGCCGCCGTGGGAGGGGGAGGGCCCTCCTTGAACGGCTTATATAAGGAAAGATAGAATCCGGCGGTGCTGACCCCCGTCCTGCTCCTGAGCCTCGCCGCGTCCGCAGTCGCCGCTCCCGCTCCGGCCGACCCGTTCACCGCGGCCGTCGCCAAGCTGAAGTCCTCCGAGCCGATGGTCCGGCGCCAGGGCGCCGACGAGCTGGGTCAGCTGCGCAACCCGGCCGCCGAGCAGCCCTTGCTCGGCCTGCTGGGCGACGCGCATCCTTTCGTGCGCGCCACCGCCGTCGACTCGCTCGGCCTCCTGCGCTCCCGCGCCGCGGCGCCGCGCCTGGCGGAGCTCCTCGTCAAGGATAAAGAGGCGGGCGTGCGGCAGAACGCCGCCGCGTCCTTGGCCTACATCGGCGACGCCGGGGTAGGGGCCGCGCTCATCGACGCGCTGCGCGACGAGTCCTTGCCGGTCCGCTACGCCGCCGCGCGGTCCCTCGGCGCGCTGCGAGCGGCCTCCGCCGTCGCTCCCCTGTCGGCCGCTTTGAAGGACTCCGACGTGAACCTCCGCCGCGTCGCGGCGGCGTCTCTCGGCCAGATCGGCTCGAAGGACGCGGTGCCGGCGCTGGAGGCCGCCTTGAAGGACGCGGACCCGGCCGTGCGCTCGGAAGCCCTGCGGGCGCTGGGACAGACCGGGAGCGGCGAGGCCTCCGCCAAGACGTCGCTGCTGGCCGCCTTGAAGGACGCCGACTCCGCCGCCCGCCTCCAGGCGGCGGAGTCCCTCGCGAAGCTGGGCGACGCCTCCGGGATGGAGACGGCCTACGCGGCGCTGCGCTCTCCTGACGCGTCCGTGCGCCAGCGGGCGGCCAACGTGGTCGCCATCGCCGGCGACAAGGCCAAGGGAGTGCCCGCGCTCGACGCGGCGCTCGCGGCCGAGAAGGACGCTCCCGTCCGTACGATGCTGGAAATGGCGCGTACCCAGCTCTACGCCCGTCACGGGCTGCCCATCCCCAAGCCCGCCGCCGTCCCCGCTCCCAAGCCCGCGGCCCCCGCGAAGGCCGCCGCTCCCGCTCCCGCGGTCAAGCCGGCCGCCAGACCCGCCGCGAAGCCGGCCGCCAAGCCGGCCGCGCCTAAGACCCAGCCCCGGAGGACCCCGTGAGCCAGTCCCGCAAAAGCCGCTTCCCGCTCTACTTCCTCCTGGCGTTCGTGCCGCTGTTCACGCTGTTCACGTACCCGCGCATAGCCACCATCCGGCTCAATGGCGTCTTCTACCACCAGGAGGACGTGTGGCAGGACTTCCTCCACCGCCTCCATCAGGGCTCGCTGAAGTCCGGCGACCCCCGCGTCATCATCGTCGCCGTGGACGAGGAGACGGGCAAGGGCAAGGGCTTCCCGCTCCCGCGCGACATGTACGCCAAGGCGCTCGACCGCCTGAAGGCCTACGGCGTCAAGACCGTGGTGTTCGACCTCATGTTCTTCGAGAAGCGCGAGGCCGCGCAGGACCAGGCGCTGGCCGACGCGACCAAGCGCTTCGGCAAGGCCATCCACCTATTCCAATACGAGCCCGACGGCACCGACAGCGGCATGTTCGTGGTCAATCAGCCCATCAAGCCGCTGCGCGACGCTTCCGAGGTGCTGGGCTACCCCAACGTGGACGCGGTGCTCGATTCCGACGGCCACCTGCGCCGCTCGCGGCTGTTCGAGGACCGCATCTCCGACCCGAACGGGAAGTTCTCGATGGCCCCGGCCGTCGAGGCCGCCGCGGCCATGAGCTACCTCGACCTGAAGCCCGAGGAGCTGGAGCGGCGCTACGCCGACGGCAGCGTCCCGCGCATCCAGTATGTCAATTTCCGCCTCCCGCGCGACTGGGAGCGCCACGCGAAGCGCGACGCGAAGAAGGACGCCGACAAGCGCCCGCTCATCTTCTCGGCCTACCGCCGCCTCTCCATGATCGACGTACTCGACGGCGAGCTCACGGACGAGGAGAAGAAGGCCTTGAAGGGCTCCGTCGTCATCATCGGCTCGACGGCCCTCGGCTACTACGACCATTACCCGACGCCCTTCGCCCACCAGGCACCGGGCGCTGAGCACCACGCCAACGTCATCGACAACGTCATCCATTCCGACTTCCGCCGCGTGCCCGGCCACGGCGCCATGGCCCTGGCGTGCGTCGTCCTCTCCCTGCTCCCGGCGCTGCTCCTGGGCTTCTCGCCCGCGCTCGGCGCGGCCGTGGTCCTCGCCGTCTCCTCGCTGTGGATCGCGGGGGGAAGCTACGCCTTCGTCCACGGCGTGCGCCTCGATGTCGTCCGCCCCGTCCTGGCCCTGCTGCTGAGCTACCTGGTGCTCATCGTGCACCGCGTGCGCGCCGAGGGCGCGGAGAAGGCGATGATCAAGGGCATGTTCGGGCAGTTCGTCTCGCCCGAGGTCGTCGAGGAGCTCGCCAACGACCCCGACAAGGCCAAGCTCGGCGCCCAGAAGCGCGAGATGACCGTGTTCTTCCTCGACATCGCGCACTTCACCACCATCTCCGAGAAGATGGGCCCCGAGGCTCTCATCGCCTTCCTCAACCGCTACCTCTCCGCCCTCTCCGACGTCATCCTCGAGCGGCGCGGCACCATCGACAAGTACATCGGCGACTGCGTCATGGCCTTCTGGAACGCGCCGACGGAGAACAAGGACCATGCCCGCGAGGCCATCCTCTCGGCGCTGGGCTGCCAGCGCGTCATCGACGAGCTCAACAAGACGCTCGACCCGGGCCTGCCCGAGATCCCGGCCATCCGCATCGGCATCAACACCGGGCTCATGAACGTCGGCTTCACCGGTACCCAGCGCAAGCTGGCCTATACCGTGCTGGGCGACGAAGTCAACCTCGCCTCGCGCCTGGAGGGCGCCAACAAGTTCTTCGGCTCCAAGATCATCGCCTCCGAGCCGGCCTACAACGGCGCCAAGGACGTGGTCGAGGGCCGCTATCTCGGCAAGGCGCGCGTGGTCGGCAAGGCGACCCCCGTGCCCGTCTACGAGCCCCTGGCCGAGAAGGGCAAGCTCACGCCCGCCTGGGCCAAGGCCCTGCCCGCGTGGGAGAAGGCCATCAAGCTCTTCTACGACAAGAAGTACGAAGAGGCGCTGGCCGGCTTCGAGGACTTCCTCAAGCTGATGCCGAAGGACGGCCCGGGCGAGCTGTACCTGAACCTCGCCCGCGACTACTCGGCGCTGCCTCCCGACGACTGGGACCAGGTCTTCAACCTGACCGCGAAGTAATGGACATATTCTGGCGCCTGGCCTTCGGCCATCTCCTGGCCGACTTCACCTTCCAGACGAACTTCATCAACCGCTGGAAGCGGGAGGGCATGCCGGGGCTGCTGGTCCACTGCGGGATGCACCCGCTGTTCTATATCGCGCTGTGCTGGCCCTTCCTGGGTGAACACTGGGTCGACAACCCGTTCATCCAGCTCAACGGCTGGTCCTGCGTGGGTCTCGTCGTCCTGAGCCACTTCTTCGAGGATTGGTGGCGCATCTACGCCATCAAGCGCTACGGCATGCCCGACAACACCGCGTTCCTGATCTGGGACCAGGTCATCCACTACGCGTTCATCTTCGCGGTGGTGCCCCTGGCGGCGCGCGCCGCCGCGGTCCCGGGCTTCTTCCCGGAGAAGTGGCCGGTCCTCGGCTGCCTGTTCGTGCTGTGCACGCACGCCTGCACCGTGCTCATCTACTTCGTGGAGAAGGACCTCTACGGCGTCGGCTTCCCCGGCGACGACGAGAAGTACCTGGCCATGACGGAGAGGCTCGTCCTGGCCCTGTGCCTGCTCTTCCCCAGCGTGAGCGGCGCGGTCGCGCTGACGGCCGTTTGGCTGGGTGTGATGTTCTTCCTGCGCCGCAAGCGCCTCTTCGACCTGTCGGGCTTCACCTTCTACGTCGGCACGGCCGTCGCTTTCTTCTGCGGCCTGGCCGCGCGAGCCGTCTACTACTCCTAGGAGTCACCGCGCCATGAGCGACATCCTCATCCTCTCCGCCTCCCGCACCGCCATCGGTTCCCTCAACGGGACCTTGGCCAACTACACCGCGCCCCAGCTCGCCGCCAAGGCGTCGGCTGACGCCCTGGCCAAGTCGGGGGTCAAGGCCGACCAGCTCGGCGAGGTCGTCATGGGCTGCGTCATCCCGGCCGGCATCGGCCAGGCCCCGGCGCGCCAGGCCGCCATCGCGGCCGGCATCCCGGTCTCGGTCGGCGCCACGACGGTCAACAAGGTGTGCGGCTCGGGCAGGAAGGCCGTGATGATGGCCGCCCAGGGCATCGCCCTCGGCGAGCAGGACTATGCGCTCGCCGGCGGCATGGAGTCCATGTCGAAAGCCCCGTTCCTCCTCGACAAGGCCCGCTCGGGCTATCGCTACGGCAACGCGGTGCTCGTCGACTCCATCCTGCGCGACGGCTTGATGGACCCCTATGACGGCGTGCACATGGGCGACTGCGGCGAGCTGTGCGCCAAGGAGCACCAGATCACCCGCGAGATGCAGGACGACTGGGCCGTGAAGTCTTACCAGCGTGCGCAAGCCGCCCAAGAAAAGGGCATTTTTAAGGACGAGATCGTGGGTATCGACGGCATCGAGCTGGACGAAGAGCCCTCCCGCGCCAAGCTCGATAAGGTCGGCAAGCTGCGCCCCGCCTTCCAGAAGGACGGCACCATCACCGCCGCCAACGCGTCCAGCATCTCCGACGGCGCGGCCGAGCTCGTCCTCTCCAGCGCGAAGGGA
>CAZTZW010000001.1:16115-41371 GCA_964618085.1 uncultured Elusimicrobia bacterium | reverse complement strand
GGACGATTCGACGTCGGCGATGTCGATGGGCCGGCCGTCGGGGCCGGCGACGCGCTCGGAGCCCGGCTCCTCGCCGCGGTCGACGGCGTCGCGCACGCGGCGGAAGCGGTCGGCGTCGTACTGCACGGGCGTCATGGCGTCGCGCACCTGGCGGGGATCGCGCGGCGCGCGCGAGGTCGTCGTCGAGACCGCGGGCGGCGGCCCGCCGAAGAAGCCGCCCGGGCCGCGCTCGTAGAGCTTGAAGTCGGAGGCCTTGGGCGCTCCTTTGGGCGCCGCTGGAGCGGGAGCGGTATCGGGCTCCGCCGCTTGCGGTGGAGCCGTCTCAGACGGAGGCGCCGCGGGTCGTTCCTGCGGCGCCGCCGACGGCGTCGGCGCGAAGTCGGGGTCGTACGGCGTGTCGAACTGCCCGGCCGCGGGCATGACGGAGCCCATCGACAGGACGAGGAGGAGGACGCCGACGTTCCAGCGAGATCGTTGCGGGTGCAAGAGTACTCTTGTTGTCGCGCTTTCCTTAAAGAAAAAAGGAAAACGCCCGCGCATAAGGTCGGCGTTCCTTATACGCGCGCGCGTGACGTCCGGGAGTATAGCGGGGGCGTGTTACGGCGTCAAGTCATGGCGGCGCGAAGAAACCGCGAAGCCGCCGCTGCCTATCAGGCTTTAAATGCCGATGGAGGCGAGGAGGCGGGAGGCGTGGTTGAGGTAGGCGGTGAGGGTGGGGTGGGAGGCCTCGAGTCCGACCGCGGAATCCTCCAAAGCCGTGATGAGGTCCTCCAGCGGGCCCTGGTCTTCCTGGCGGATGCCGGCCTTGAGCTCGCGCAGGAGGGAGATGAGTTCGGCCCGCTTCTTAGGGTCGGAGGCCTGGCCGGCCTTGATGGCCGCTTCGATCTTGGCGATGGTCCGTTCGAGCTCTTTCTTGTCGGGCATGGTTAGTTTATACCCCGGCGGCGCGGTTCCGTCAAGACAAGCTTTCGCAACAATATTGCTTCGCTATAAGTGTAATAAAAATCAGCGGATATCGAGAGCCGGGTTGCGGGAGAAGAAGCCGCTGGGCAGCAAGGCGAAGCCGGTCCTATGGGTGGGCATGACGGGCCAGTCCTCGGGCCGGGGGATGTGGGTGACCCCGAAGGTGTACCACAGCACCACGTCCTGGCCGTCCAGGGAGCGGTCGGCCTTCATCCAGGCGGGGAGGCCACCGTCCGGCGGCGCCTGGTTGGGATAGCGGCCGGCGGCGTACATCTGGGCGTCGTCCTGGCGAGTGACCCACAGGTGGTGCTCGATGAAGCGGCCTTTGCGGCGCACCGGGGAGTCCTCGAGCAGGTAGGGGCGGCTGTTCTCGCCGGGGATGAGAGCGAAGCCGGTCGGCTCGCCGAGCGCGTTCTTGGCCCGGGCCGACAGCACGCGCCACTTGCGGGCCTTCGACAGGTCCATGTCGCGGCGCGCGGCGCTCTCGCGCGAGATGACGGTCTCCTCCATCACCATGGCGTTGGAGAGCGGGTTGTCCTTGCCGGGCGCGGCGGAGCGCACGTCATGCTCGACGACGCGGTTGGCCGTCCCGTCCACGTCGAAGTCGAGGCGGAAGTTGAAGAAGTGCTGGTGGTGCGGCGCGGCGACTCCCGGGGCGACGAGGTGGGCGTGATGGGCGGCGTGGCCGGAGGCCTTGAGGTCCACGCCTTTGGCGAGCATGATGCCGGTCAGGCCGGATTCCAGCAGGAGGGCGCCGTCCTGACGGAACACCCAGGACAGTTGGTAATCGTAGTTGGAGATGGTCGCCACGAAGGTCAGCACCAGTTCGCGGGCGCGCCGCGACTCGGAGCGGTTGTTGACCATGTCGAGGTGCTTCCAGAGGATGCCGCCGTCGCGCTCGTACAGCGCCACCGCGCGCTCGGCCTTGTAGGACTTGCCGAGGTCGTCGGCGAACGTGACGTCGAGGTAGGTCGCGTTGGCCGGGGCGTCGGCCTTCTCGACGAGCGGTCCGGCCATGCGGCCGATGCCGTACTCGCCCTCGTCGAAGGCGT
The DNA here is from genome assembly GCA_964618085.1 of uncultured Elusimicrobia bacterium. GTDB lineage: Bacteria > Elusimicrobiota > Elusimicrobia > UBA1565 > UBA9628 > GWA2-66-18. Next base: position 39,356 of record CAZTZW010000001.1, on the reverse strand, counting down.
TGCGGAACGACCAGGTCGCGTCGGGGTCGCCGTAGGGGACGAGCATCTCGGAGAGGGAGGCGCGGTAGAGGATGGGCCGCAGCTTGCCGCCGTCCTCGAAGCCGACCTGATAGAGGACGGGCCCCTCGCGCGGGTGCAGCGCCCAGCGGAAGCGCCAGCCCTGCCAGCGGACTTCCTGGCCGTCGAGCGTGAAGGAGGGCCCCTCGGGCTGGGTGACGACGAGCGGCTTGAGGCCGGGGCGGGCCGGAGGCACGGCCTTCGGGTCGAAATCGCCCGGGGCCTTGGACACGGGGACGACGCCGGTGTCGAGGAGCTCGATGACCTTGCCGGTGTTGACGTCCAAGGTCGCGATGACGCCCTCGACGGGCTGGGCGTAGATGTTGGTGCGGCCCTGGGTCGCGAAGGACAGTCCGCGCAGCAGGCGCGCGCCGGACTTGGCCTCGGCCGCCGACAGCGGGCCGGGCGCCCAGAGGTCCACCCACACGGAGTCGGGCTTCAGGCCGCGCTTCTCCATCGCGGCGCGCCAGCGCGGGTCGGCCCTCACCACGGCGGGGAGCTTCGCGAACTCGTCGAACATGACGTTGGGCTGGACGCCGGGGCGCGGGGTCCAGGAGACGAGCTTCTTCGTCCGGAGGTCCACGACGGCCTCGCTCATGAGATTGGCTTTGCGGTCGTAGACCACGACGTCGGCGCGGCGGGGGAAGGGCGTCCCCGGCTTCCACGCGAGCACGTCCTTCTTCGCGGGCTCGTCGAGCGCGACGTGGGGGAAGTACGTCCCATCGGGCAGGCCCTTGGCCGCGCGCACGGCCGCGACGGCGGCCGGGATCTCGTCGGCGTCGAGCGGGTCGAGCGGGTGGACGGCGGCGGAGGCGAGCGCGGCGAGGAGGAGGAGGGGCGTGAGCATGCCCTTACGCTAGCAAAATCTCCCGCCGCCCAGGCGCGGGCGCGCCGCGGTCACCCGCCGAGCAGCTTGCGGTAGGTCGCTTCGTACTCGCCGATCATGCGCCGCAGCGTGAACTTCTCGGCGATGGAGGCGGAGGCGGCCGGGCCCAGGCGCGCGCGCAGGGCCGGGTCGGAGACGAGGCGGCGGAAGGCGTCCGACAGCGCCTTGGGGCGGTCGGCGGGCACGAGCAGGCCGGTCTTCTCGTGCGCGACCGCCTCGGGGACGCCGTCGACGGACGAGGCCACGACGGGCAGGCCCAGCGCCATCGCCTCGAGCAGGGCGTTGGGCAGGCCTTCCCAGCGCGAGGGCAGGGCGTACACGTCGAAGGAGGAGAGCCAGGACGGCACGTCCGCGCGCTCGCCGAGCAGCCACACGGACTTCTCGAGCGCGTGCTTGCGCACCAGCGACTCGAGCTTGGGCCGCGCGGGGCCCTCGCCCAGGATGACGCACTTGATGGGGAGGCTCTTGAGCGCGGCCATGGACTCGATGAGCACGTCGAAGCCTTTCTGGTCGTCGAGGCGGCCCACGGCGCCCACCAGCAGGTCGTTGGAGCCCAGCCGCAGCTCCAGGCGGTGCTTGGCCCGGTCGACCTTGGACGCGGGCCAGCCCGCGGTCTCGATGCCGTTGCGGATGACGGCGACCTTCGCGGGGGCGTAGCCCTGGCGCTTGACGAGGAAATCGGCGCTGGCCTGGCTCTCGGCGATGAGGAGGTCGTCGCGGTCCTTCTGCCAGCGGTCGAAGGCCAGCGTCAGCGTCGAGCGCGTGCGGTAGTTCACGCGCGGGGAGGTCACCAGCTTGAAGTCCACGCCGGCCTGGGGCTTGGCCATGCGCGCGATCTGAATGGCCGAGTACATCAGCGCGTGGACCAGGTCGGGACGCTCGCGCTTGATGATGGCGGCCAGCGCCTTCGCGTCGCGGGGGCGGGCGGAGGCGGCGCCGAGGGTCTCCACCTTGATGCCGGCCTCTCGCAGGCGTCGCGCGTACTCGCCCTCGGGCTTGAGGCTGACCACGCCGGCCACCTGGAAGGCTTGGTGGTCGAGGAGGGTCGCCAGGTTGAACAGCGTCTTCTCCGCGCCGCCGACGGTCGTCGACGTCGAGACGAAGAGGATCCGGCTCACGCGGCGAAGAACCGCCGCACGGCGTCGATGACGCGGTCCTGGTCGGCGGGCGCCAGGTCGGGGAACATGGGCAGGGCGAGCACCTCGGAGGAGGCCTTCTCCGATACCGGCAGGGGCACCGTCGTCGGCGCCTTGACGTAGGCGGGCTGGCGGTGGACCGGGGCGGGGTAATAGACGGCGGTGCCGACGCCGTGGCGCTTCAGGTGCTCGGCCAGCGCGTCGCGGCGCTCGCAGCGCACGACGTACAGGCAGAATACGGGCATGGTGCCGCCCGCGCCCAGGGCGGGCAGGCGCAGGGGAAGGCCCGCGAAGGCGTCGTTGTAGCGCTTGGCGACCGCGCGGCGGCCGTCGTTCCAGGCCTTCAGGCGGCGGAGCTTCACGCGCAGGACCGCGGCCTGCACCTCGTCGAGGCGGGCGTTGTGGCCGACGCGGACGTGGTGGTAGGACTTGCCGGGCGCGCGCCCGCAGTTGCGCAGTTCCAGCAGGGCGTCGCGCAGGCGCTCGTCGTTGGTCGTCACCGCGCCGGCGTCGCCGGCCGCGCCCAGGTTCTTCGTCGGGTAGAAGCTGAAGCAGCCGACGTCGCCGAGGGTGCCCGTCGCCCGGCCTTCGTGCGTCGCCAGGTGGGACTGCGCGCAGTCCTCCACCACCCGGATGCCGCGCTTATGGGCGATGGCCAGGATGGCGGACATGTCGGCGGGCTGGCCGAACAGGTGGACCGGCACGACGGCCTTGGTCTTGGGCGTGATGGCGCGCTCGAAGGAACGCGGGTCCAAAGTGAGCGTGTCGGGGTCGACGTCGGCGAAGACGGGCTTGGCCCCGAGCACCGACGCGGCGTCGGCGGTCGCGACGAAGGTGAAGGACGGCACGACGACCTCGTCGCCGGGGCCCACGCCGCACGCCTCCAGCGCGAGCTCGAGGGCGGAGGTGCCCGAGTCCACTCCCAGCGCGTGCTTGGCGCCGAGCGCGGCGGCGTACTCGGCGTCGAAGGCGGCGTTCTCGGGGCCCAGGATGAAGGCGCCGGACTCCAGCACGCGCGCGACGGCGGCCTTGACCTCGGCGCCGACCTCGGCGTTCTGGCCCTTGAGCGAGAACAGCGGCACGTTCACGATGGTCGCGGTCAATAGGCCCCCTTGCCGAACAGCATGACGCCGGGCGTCTTGAGGATGATCTCGAGGTCCAGTCCCAGCGACCAGTGCTCGATGTAGAAGAGGTCCAGGCCGAAGCGCTGCTCGCTGGACACGTCGGAGCGCCCCGACACCTGCCACAGGCCGGTGATGCCGGGCAGGATGTTCATGCGCTTCTTGGCGGTCTCGCCGAAGTCGCGCTGGAGAGCCTCCACCTCGCCGGTGGTCAGCGCGAGCGGGCGCGGCCCCACGACGCTCATGTCGCCCAGCAGGACGTTGAGGAACTGCGGGAACTCGTCGAGGGAGAAGCGGCGCAGGTACTTGCCCACGCGGGTCACGCGCGGGTCGGCCTTGGCCTTGAAGAAGGCGCCCTGCTCGCCGCCGGCGGCCTTCACCTCGGCGATGCGCTTCTCGGCGTCGGCCACCATGGTGCGGAACTTGAAAGCGTCGAAGACCTTGCCCTTGTAGCCGTAGCGGCCCTGCGCGAAGAGGATGGGCCCCTTGGAATCGAGCTTGATGAGGACGCAGATGAGCAGCCACAGCGGCGCGGTGGCGCTCAAGAGGAGGATGGAGAAGATGACGTCGAACACGCGCTTGGCGACGAAGTTCGCGCGGGTGAAGGAGGTGTGCTTGATGCGGTAGGCCGGGATGCCGAGATGGTGGTCCATCTGCACTTCGCCCATGCGTATCTCGAGGAGGTCCGGGACCATCTTGAAGCTGATGCCGCGCGCGTCGCAGGCCTCGACGGCGGCGAGGATGCGCTCGTGGCTGTCCTTCGTGCGCAGCAGCAGGAGCTCGTACCACGCGCGCTCGTCCAGGCGCCGCGCCAGGTCCTCCGGCGAGGGAAGAACGTCGAGTTCGACGACGTCGGCGCCGGGATGGCGGGCCAGGATGCGTTCCTTGAGCACCGCCGCCACCGAGCCGCCGCCCACCAGCAGGACGGGCTTGGCCGCCTCCATCGAGGCGAGCAGGTCGTCCAGCTTCAGGGTGAGCCATTGGGTCAGGCTCACCAGCATCAGCGAGAGCGGCAGCACGCTCGCGAGCAGGACGCGCGAGAACTCCAGGCGCTCGTAGATGAAGGCCGCCACCAAGGTGGTGCCGGTCCCGAGCGTGCACGCGCGAAGGATCTGCAGGAAGCGGTCGGCGCCCGTCATCCAGGAGGCGGTGTAGAGGCGGCTGGAATAGAGGCAGAACAGCCAGATGGGCACCGCCGCCGACAGCAGGCCCTGGTACTTGTCCCAGGCGGCCGCTCCGCCGGTGGGCGGGATCTGCGTCACGAACCATGCCCACTCGAAGCGGACCCAGAAGGCCAGCCGGTAGGCGGCCGCCACGGCCGCGGCGTCGAATCCGAGGTGGAGGGTGGTCCGCAGGGCGTGCCGGAGCCAGGGCGGGAGGCCCCTGGCGGGAGGGAGCGCCGTCTTGGCGTCGCGTCGCGGACGCGCAGCACGCGTGGTCATGACGAGCGGATTATAACAATTCGTCGTCGGTAACCGGCGAGACGGCGCCTCCCTAGGCGGGGGTTACGTCCGGGACGTGCCTGTCGTCTCGGATTCGGGGAGCGGAACGGCAGCCGTTTCCTGAGAGAATGCGACCTCGCGGCGCGGCGGAGCCTTGGGGAGGAGGGACGCGGCGTAGATAAGGAGCAGCGGCATGTACTGCAGCTTGTGTCGCGAGGCTGCTCCGAGGTCGAGGTCGAAGATGCCCCAGATGACGCAGGACAGCCCGATGTAGCAGAGGATGACGCGGTCGTCGGGCCGTAGGCCGCGCCGCTTCAAGGCCAGGGCCGCTAGAGCCGTGATGACGAGCCAGAGCACGTTCTCCATGGCGGAGAGGATGCGGCTGAGCTTGCCCTGCAGGGGGAAGAGCCCGGGTAGGGGCATGAAGGCCGCGTAGAAGCCGGCTTTAGGCACGAACAAGATCACGTCGCCCCAGTGGCGGAAACGCTGTTCCTTGAATAAGTGGGACTCGACCACGCGGCGCCCGTCGCGGTTCTCCCGGCGCTGGCGGACGGTCCGGAACTCCGTGAGGGCGGCGGGGAACGCGCGCAGGGACGCGAACTCTTGCGGAATCACCTGCGCCCCGCGCTCGATCAGGGACGAGGTGCCGTATAGCGCGACGATCTCGAGGGCTATGAGCGTCGCGACCACGGAAGGGCGCAGGATGTCCCGGAACCGCTTCGCGGCCCAGATTCCCGCGAGCAGGATCCCGACATGCGGCCGGATGAGTCCGGCGATTCCCGCCGATAAGAGGCCCGAGCGAGCGGCCGGTCCCGTTCCGAGCGTGCCGAGCAGGCTCGCCAGGATCCACGGCATGATGGCGCCGTCCTTTATCAGCTGCGCGCCGTAGAAGATGGAGGAGGGCCACAGCGCGAGCGTCCAGGCCGCTATGAGCCCGGCCCGGCGCGAGACGAGGCGCTCGCCCAGGCGGGCCAGAAACCAGACCGAGAGTCCGCCGAAGACGCAGACTAAAAGCTGGGCCGGAAACTTCTCGTGCCCGGAGACGAAGTAGATGAGCCCGATCAAGGTCTGGAAGCCGCGTCGCGAGATGTCGAGCTCCGGCCAGGGGCCGTCGCCCCGCATGCCCGCGAGCACCTGCATGCCGGACAGATGGAAGCGCCGCGCGTCGTTGTAGTAATGAGGCGGGAAAAGGGTCTGGTCCGCGTCCCACCAGGCGACGGCCGCGCGTATGAGGAACGCGGTCACGGCGGCGGCGGCGGCGGTTCCCAGCAAAGTCCGCGCTCTCTCGCTCCAGGAGGGCGAGGGCGGCAGCGGGACGGGAGGCGCGGCGAGAGACGGGCCGAGCAACGCCAGCAGCCGCTCTATCTCGTCCTCGCGCAGATGCCGCTTGGCATGGCTGCGGCGGAGCCTGCGAAGGTCCTCGTTCTCGCTCGCGGCGAGGCCGGCGGCCAGCCGCGGCCAGTCCGCGGTCTCACGCGCGACGTACAGGGCGTCGGACAGGCGGCTGAGGGAGGGGAGCGCGCAGGTGAGGACGGGCTTGCCCGTGGCGAGGCATTCGTAGATCTTGGCCGGGACCACAGCCTTGTTGAATTCCGTCAGGCGATAGGGCAGCAGGAGCATGTCGAAGCGCGCGAGCGCGGCCGGCAGTTCCTCCGCCTCCAGGGCGGGCGCGATCTTCACGCGCCCGGGCAGGGGCGGAGGGGCGTGCTTGACCGCGCCCAACAGCGTGACGTCGATGCCGGACTCGGCCAAGGCCCGGATGGCCGCATAGTCGAGGCCGTCGTGGATGGTCCCGAAGTAGCAGGCGGTGCGATAGGCGGCCGGCGCGTCGGGGGAGACGAAGAATTCCTTCGGAACGCCCTGATGGATCTGGTGGACGCGGGGGTGCTCGCGCTCCTTCTGGGCATGCAGGTAGTCGGAGTCCGTGACGACCGAGGCGCTGCGCCGCAGGAGTTCCTGCTCGAGCTCGCGGGTATCGGCCGATGCCTGAGGGTGCTGGCGGAAGTTGCTCGCGCAGTCGTAGACCACTCCGCGCGGCCGCAGGATGTCGATGAGGCTCAGGGTCGTGGCGGTGGGCGTGTACGCGAAGACGACGGGAGCATCGGAGAGGCCGGCCGCGCGCAGCTGGCGGGCCAAGCGCGGCAGGAGGATGCGGTCGTTCAGCCAGCGGAAGAGACGGTTCGTGGGAGGGAGAACCAGAGGCGGGATGACGCGCACGCGCTTGCGCGCGGGCTGGGCGGGCGCCGCGACGCGGCGCAGCCGGCGCAGGACCCGCGCGGCGTCCGAGAGGCGGACGTCGCGGAAGCCGGTGTTCTCGACGAAATAGACTTCGTGACCGCGCTTGGCGAAGGCGGAGGCGAAGATCTGGTGCCTCTGCCAGGAGTCGCTCCAGTCGATGCTGGAAAGGAAGACGACGGGGGGCAGGCTCACCGGAAGGCCTCCGCCAGGCGTCGTTTGGCTCGGCGCAGGGGATCGGGGAAGGCCCAGCGGAGGGCGTGATGCCGCATGGCCAGCATGGCCTTCAAGGGGGACGCGCCCTCGCGGGCGAAGTAGTCCGCCTGCGCGGCCATGGCGAAGCCGAGCTGGCTGCGGCGGTGGACGGTGGTGATGTTGCCTCGCGTCATGCGCACCTTGAGCGCGACCTCGGGGAGGACGGACAGCGTCCAGCCCGCGGTGAGCGCCCGCAGGTAAAGGTCGTAGTCCTGGGAGTATACGAACTCGTCGCGGTAGCCGCCGAGCGCGCGAGCGCGCTCCGTCCGGAAGAAGATGGTCGAGTGCTGGATGCAGTTGTAGAGCTCGAGCTCTCGGCGCAGCGCGTCTCCTCCGGCGGGCGGCGCGCGGCGCGCCATGAGGCGGCCGAGCTCGTCGATGATCTCGGTGTGGCAGGAGACTAGGTCCGAGGCGGAGCCCTCCAGAAGGGCGAGCTGGCGCTGGAAGCGGGCGGGCAGGCTGACGTCGTCCGCGTCCTGTCGGGCGCAGTAGCGGCCTCGCGCCAGGCGCAGGGCGTGGTTGAGGGAGGGGGTCAGGCCCCGCCGCTCCTGCTCGACGAGGCGGATGCGCGGGTCGCGCAGGGCGCGTACCGCGAGATCCCGCCTAAGACCCTCGGGCGCGCCGTCGCAGACGATCAAGAGCTCATAGTCGGCGAGCGTCTGGCGCGCCAGGCTGTCCAGAGACTCCTCGAGATGGGGCGACGGCTCATGGACCGAGAGCAGCACGCTCAGAAGGGGGGCGCTCATGGGCGGCGCTCCAATACGAGGAGGAGACAGTGAGCCGAGACGGCGCGCAGAGCGCGCTCCAAGCCGGCCCTGAGCAGGCGCGCGCCCGCGCGGCGCGAGTCGTAGAGGTCCTGCAGAGGCCCCTTGAGCCACGGCGTCTCGTCCTTGAGCCCCTTCAGAGCGTCGAACGGGCGCTGTTCGCGCAGGACGAAGCCGTCGCGCTCGAGCTCGGCGCGCATGGAGCGGCCGTCGAGCATGAACTGATAGAACGTCTCGCGCAGCGCTCCGTCCCAGACAGGATAAGCGCCGGCGGCGCGTTTGGCCCGGCGCAGAGGGGATACGTAAGGGAAAGAGAGGAAGAAGAATCCCCCCGGACGCAGGGTCCGACGGGCTTCGTAGACGATGGCCGCGTGTCCTTCGTAGAAGTGCTCGATGACGCCCAAGGACCAGTAGCCGTCGAGCGAGGCGTCGGCGAAAGGCAGGCGGCGCACGTCGCCCGAACGCAGGTCGAGCGCGGGAGCGGCCGCGCGCGCGCGCCGCAGGGCGTCCTCGGCGTAGTCCAGGCCGACGGCGCGGTAGCCGGCGCCCTGCAGCGCCGCCACGTTGCGGCCGGTGCCGCAGCCTCCCTCGAGGACGAGGCTGCCGGGCGGCAGGAAGCGGCGCGTGAGGTCGCTGACCCAGGAGCCCGCCGCTCCGGCCGTGAGCTCGCGGCGCAGATCCTGGGCGGCCCAGTGACGGTCCCAGAAGGCGTCGTCGGCGGCCTCGCGCACGCAGACCAGGCGGCGGCCGTCGGCGTAGACGCTCACGGCGCCCTCCGGAGGCGGCAGGAGGCCCAGATCTCGCCGAAGCGGACCTGGCGCGACTCCTCCTCGAGGCCGGCCTCGGCGAGCTCGGCCGCGAAGCCTTCCTGGGTGTACTCGATGAAGTGAGTGGGGTCGAGGCGGTGCTCGATGCCGAGCTCCTTCTTATAGAGCGAGATCCAGTCGCGCTCGATGAGGGGGACGCGGATGAGCAGGCGCGGCGCGGCCGCGGCCAGGCGGCGGAGCATCCCGACGCGGTCCTCGACGTGCTCGAGCACGTTGGAGAGCACCACGCAGTCGACGGGCTCCTCGAAGCTCATGCGCGTGGCGTCGCCGACGCGGAACTCCACGTTGCGCGCGCCCCGGCCCTCGAGCCGGCGGCGGGCCTCGGCGACGTTGCGCTCGGAGAGGTCGACGCCGATGACGCGCGCGCAGCGCGGCGCCAGGTCCAGGGCGAGGGCGCCGTTGCCGCAGCCGACGTCGAGCACCCGGTCCCGGGGGCTCACGCGGTCCATGAAGAAGCCGTGGTAGTTCATCAGCCGGTGCTTGGGATGCAGGCCGTCGGGCTCGAGCCGGCGGCTGAGACGCCCGACCCAATCGTAGGAGAGGTTGTGCAGGCGCAGTCCCGCCGAGATGATGCGCCGGACCACGGGCAGAGGCAGGCGCAGGCTCACGCGACGGCCTCCAGGAGGGACTTCTCCAGCGTCGCGACGGCGTCCAAGGAGAAGCGTCGCCGGGCGTCTTCCGCGGCGGCCGCGCCGAGCCGCCCGCGCAGGACGGCGTCGCCGCGGAGCTTCGTCACGCCGGCGCGCAGTTCGGCGGGCGTCGTCCCGACGAGCCAGCCGGTCCGCCCGTGCTCGACGAGCTCGCGCGTGCCGCGGACGTCGGTGGCCAGCACGCACAGGCCGCAGGCCATGGCCTCCAGGAGGCTCTTGGGCATCCCCTCGTAGAGCGAGGGAAGGACGAAGATGGAGTAGCGGCGCAGTACGGCGGGGAGGTCCGCGTTCGCGACGCGCCCGAGGAAGCGGACGTCCACGCCCGTCTCCTTCGCGGCGGCCTCCAGGAGAGGGCGCCGGGCGTCGTCGCCGTAGTAGAGGTCGAGCCCGACGCCGAGCCCGGACAAGGCGCGGACGAGGTTCTCCAGGTTCTTCTCCTCGCTGAGCCGGCCGACGAACACGAGGCGGTCCTCACGCGCGGCGCCGTCCGCCGGCCTGAACATCGAGGTGTCGACGAAGTTGGGGAGGACCCGCACGCGGTCCGACGGGAGCCGGTAGCGGCCGCTGACGTAGCTCGCCTGCTCCGGGTCGGTCACCAGGACGAGCTGGGCGCGGCGGAACGCCATGCGCTCGAACAAGGGCGCCAGCCAGTCGAGAGGGGAGCGGCGCAGACCGCGGCTCCAGGTGAAGCCGGTGCGCACGACGAGACGCTTGCCGAAGGCGAGGGCGGCCAGCACCCCGGTCCAGCTTCCCTTCATCTGGTTCGTCTTCACGACGTCCACCGAGCGGAACTCGGCGGCCTTCACCCAGGGCATGAGGAGGGAGTAGAGGAGGCGTCCGGGCTTGGAGTCGAACGCGCGGGGCATCGGTACGACCTCGACGCCGGCGAGACGGCCGGCGAAGCGCCGGTCGTCGGGGCCGTAGGTGAACCAGAGCACGCGCGAGGCTCCCCCGCCGCGCAGGAGCGAGGCGTAGGGGAGGACCTCCCGGTCGAGGAGCCCGAGCCGGTCCCAGTCGGATACCGACACGCCTTGGGTGAACACGAGTGCGAGGTTCACGCGGGCACCTCGCGCAGGCCGACGTCCGCGCCGGCCAAGGGGGCGAGCAGGCTCGCTCCCCACAACAGGAGGGAGGTGCCGTGCACGTCGGGCTCCGGCAGGCCGCGGCTGAGCCGCGCGCCGTAGTAATGGGTGTTCGCCCGGCCCGGGTGGAAGGAGAACCCGCCGTGCTGGGGGTGGTAGTAGCGCCGCAGGCCGTCCAGACGCGCGACGGCCCAGGCGGCGGTCTCCTCGGCTCGATGGGCCGGGGCGGCCGCCGCGGCGCGGCGCAGGACGTAGGCGGCGTTGAGTTGGTCGCAGGCGTCGCCTTCGTGCCCGGAGGCCAGACACAGGTCGATGAGGCGCTCGGGCCATGGCGCCGTTGATCCTCTCGCGGGGGGAGGGCGTCCCGCGGCCCCACGCGCCGTCCTCGCGCTGCCCGCGCCGGGCCCAGTCGACGGCCGCCGCGGCGGCCGCGGACGAGCCGGGCCGCAGCGAGTAGAAGTAGAGGAGATGGCTGAAGTGGCTGCCGGCCGACCACGGGCGCGTCCAATCCAGCGACTCGAGCCAAGCGAGCGCGGCCTCGGGAGTCGCGGGAAGGCCTTCCTCGGGGGCCGGCGCGGCTTCACCGAGAAGGGAGAGCGCCAGCAGAGCCTGGCGCGTCTCGGCGGAGCGGACGCGGGCGTTGAAGAAGTTGGAGAAATCCCCGGTACGCAGGCACAGCAGCTTGTTGCGCAGGCTCGAGGCGCCGACGACGAGCGGGTCGCTGATGAGGCCGTCGGAGCGCCGGAAGGAGCGGATGAAGCGGGCCAGCTCCGCGCGGCGAGCGGGCGGCAGCCCGGCGAGCGCGTCGATGGAAGCGAGGCACTTCACGGCGAACACGGCGTTACCGAGCCCCCACCGCTCCTCGGGCCCGTAGAGGTCGCCCGTGAGGCTGTAGCGGTAGAAGCCGGCAGGGCCTTCCAAGCGGGACAGGAACGCGGGCACGCGCCGCGGGAGCTCGCGCAGCCAGTCGAGGTCGGTCATCAGGAGCGGGGCGGCGCTCATCGGGCGGCCTCCGCCGAAGTCCCATCGAGAACCTCTTGGAACACGTCGAGATAGGCGCTGCCGGCGCGGGCGACGGACCAGCGGCCGGCGTCGCGCAGGACGGCGTCCTGCAGGGAGGCGTGCCCGTCCCTCATGCGGGCCAGGTCCGCGGCGTGGTCGCCGGTGAGCTCGACGCCGTACCCCTCGGCGAGCTCGCGCGTGCCGCCCGAGGCGGCGTACCAGACGGGCAGGCCGCTGGCCAGCGCCTCGAGCACGGCGTTGGGGCAGGCTTCGCTGCGGGCGGGGAAGAGGAAGGCGTCGGCCTCCCGATAGCGAGCGGCGAGCTCGTCGTGCGCCAGCGGCGGCTGGATGCGGACGTTCCGGGCGTCCACGCCCGGAGCCCAGCGGCCGATGAAGGTCGTCTCCACGCCCGGGAGGGCGGAGAACGCGGCGATGGTCTCATGGCCCTTGGCGGGGTTGGCCGACCACGAGGAGGCGAGGACGCGCAGAGGGCGGACGCCGTCCCAGCGGGCGCGTCCTCTCGCGTGGAAGACCTCGAGGTCGACGCCGTTGGGCACGATGTCGTGCCGTCCGCCCGCGTAACCGGCGCGCGCGAACGCGTCCAGGGAGTAGCGGCTCTGGAAGACGACGCGGTCGGCCAGCGGCAGCAGCGCGAGCTGGGCGGCGTCCATGGGCGTGTCGACGCCGGCGTAGTCGCTCCGCAGGCCGTCCAGGCGCAGGACGACCTTCGGCGGCTTGACGGCGCCGCGCAGCAGGCGCGAGAGCGTCGAGACGCGGCCCCAGCGCTTGAGGTTGGCGACGGTCCTGAGGTCGGTCAGGCGGCCCGGGCCGCCGTAGGCGCCGTTGAGCAGGACGACGTCGGCGCCTTCGGGCGCGGCGACGAGGCGGACGGGGCGGGTCCGCAGGTCCTTCACGAGGGCGCGGATGAAGGAGTTGCTGCCGCCCCAAGGCCCGGGCGTCGTCTCATAGGCCACGTGCAGCCGCATCATGGCCGGGTCCTCAGGACGTCGGCGTAGGCGCGGGCGACGACGGGCGCGTCCCAATGGCGCGCCGCGTGCTCGCGGCCGCGGGCGCCGAGCTCGGAGCGCAGGGCGGGATCCACGATGAGGCGCTCCAAAGCCTCCTCCCACTGCGTCTCTCCCTCGCACAACAGGGCCGGCGTGCCGCGATAGGACGGCACGGGGCTGGCGACGACGGGGAGCCCGGCCGCCATCGGCCCGGCGATCTTGGCCGCGGAGTGGCCGAGGTTGTAGGGGCGGCTCAGGTCGCGCGGAGCCAGCTTCACGTCGCCCAAGGAGAGCAGGCGGGCCAGGTCGTCCTGGCGGTAGGGGTGGAACTCGCTCGGGACTCCGGGGAAGCGGGGGTCCTTGTCGCAGACGAAGACGAGGGAGGCGCCGTGGCGCTCGTGCAGACGCCGCAGGACGGGGGCGATGAGCTCGAGCTCCGCCGCCTTCACGGCGTATCCGCAGTAGAGCAGGCGCGTCCCCTTCCCGGCGTGCGCTTTAGGGCGCGGGACGTCCTCGAGCCTCAGCGAGTCCTCGACCGTGAAGATGGGGCCGGCGTACGCGGCGGCGTAGGCGTCCGCCAGGTGGGCGGAGGCGACGACGAGCCCGTCGATGACGGCGAGCATCCGCTTCACGTCCTCGCGATGGGAGGGCGGGACGAACTGCTCGTCGAGCTCCAGGTAGTTCACGTTGATGTCGAGCAGGACGCGCGCGCCCTTGCGCTTGAGTTCCTTCGCGAGGCGCAGGTGCTCGGGCGCGAAGGACTTCTGGAAGACGACGGCGCCGTAGCTCAGGAAGGGCCGGTAGAGCTCGGCTTGCACGCCCAGCTCGTTGAGCGGAGCCCAGAGGTCGTATGCGCGGATGCGCGTGGAGGCGTCGGCGGCGCCGTAGGCGCGCAGGTTGGGCAGCACCCAGCCGACCCGGTCGGTGTTGAAGAAGGACGGGCGCAGGAGCTCCTTGAGGAGGAAGGTCTTCGTCATGGCCTTAGGGCGAGGTAGCGGTCCGCCGCCTGGGAGAAATCGAGGTCTTCGCGCTGGAGGCAGCGCTCCCTATATAGGGGAAGGGCCGCGAGAAGCTCATCGAAGCGCTCCAGCGGCAGGCCGCAGTCGCGCACGAGCTCGCGCGTGCCGCCGCGCTCGTTGTAGCACACCGGTACGCCGGAGAGGACGGCTTCGGCCGCCGTGTTGGGGCAGGGGTCGTCCTGGGAGGGGAAATAGAGGACGGCCATCCGCCGGTAGTGATACGGCATCATGAAGCGGAAGGCGCGTCCGACCATCCTCACGTTGGGCAGGCGGCCGAAGGGGATGGGCGACTCCGCGTGGCGTCCGACGAGGAGGAACCGCCGTTCCGGATGAGACTCGATGCAGCCGTACAGCAGGTCCAGGCGCTTCTTGTCCGCCGTGCTCCAGGTGACGTGCCCGATCCAGTCGCCGGGACGACGCGCCGGCCGGAACACGGCGCGGTCGGCGCCGTTGAGGATGACCGTGTGCCGCGCGGGCTTGAGGGTCTCGAGGAGGTTCTCCTCGACGAAGCGGCTCTGGAAGACGGTGACGTCGGCGAGGCGGTTGAGCCGGCGGATCTTGTCGTGCTTCTCGCGCCGATACGGGTCGTCCTTGCCCCAGTCGAAGTCCTCGTCGATGCGATGGATGATGGAGCAGCCGGCGGCCTTGGCGCGCGCCACCTCCGCTTCGTCGGCGAGATGGGAGATGACGATGGCGCGCTTCGCCTGCTCCATGCGGCGGGCCAGCGGCAGGCCGCGGCGTCTGGCGTAGCGCGTCAGGTTGCCGGCGAACGTGTTGGCGCCGCCGCCCCACCAGCGGGGCTGCAGCGACACGTAGAGCGAGTCGGAGGGCGGCCGCGTCAGACGGGCGCCTCCTCGAGGTCCGCCTTCGTGGCCGCGTCGCCGTCGCCGCTCCAGCGCAGGCAGCCCTTGCAGATGGAGGGCTCGCCGCCCGGGTTCTTCTCGAAATCGTCGACGCGCTTGCGGAACGCGCGGTACTTGGGCGAGTCCCAGACGGCCCGCAGCCCGGACTGGACGACGTTGCCCATGACCTCCTCGGCGTCGTTGTCGTAGCAGCAGGGCACGACGTCGCCGTTCCAGTAGATGCCGAGCTGGTAGTAGATGTCGCCGCAGGGCTTCTTGAGCATGGAACAGCGGTACTTGGGGTCGACGGGCGCGCGCTCGGGGTCGGTGACGCGGAAGCCCTTGGCGAAGAACTCGATGCCGATCTCCTTCGCCATGGCCGCGGCCCCGGGCACCTCGTGCTCGTTGTTGCGCATCGGCAGGAACTGCCACTCGACGCGGGTGCGGCTCCCGCGCGCGGCGCGCACGGCCTTCTCCATGTTGTGGCGGGCCTTGGCGAAGATGCCGCCGACGCGGTTGGCGCGATAGGTGTCCTCGGAGGCGCCGTCCACCGAGAAGCGGATGAGGTCCACGCCCGCGTCGACGAGCTCGGCCAGGTTCTCGTCGGTGAAGACGAGCCCGTTGGTGAACATCTGGACCTTGAACCCGTCCTGCTTGAGACGGCGGGCGTAGGCCGGGGTGTTCTTGTTGAGCATCGGCTCGCCCTGGAAGTGCAGGTAGACGTTGAGGATGCCGAAGTCGATGAGGCTCCGCCGCACGGCCTCGAAGGTCTCGGGCGTCATCATGCCCTGCGGCCGGGCCATCAGGTCGTGGGAGACCGTGCCGTGGGTCTGCATCCACTCGTTCTGCTGGCCGACCATGCAGTAGGGGCAGTTGAGGTTGCAGGCGTTGGTGGTCTCGAGCAGGACGCTGCTCGGACGCCGGAGCACGTCGCGGCGCCAGCGCGTGCGCAGGTCGCCGAGCTTGTGGGCGAGGCGGCGGCCGAGACTCATCGGGCGGCCTCCGTGGACGCTCGCCGGTCGGCGAGGCCCCACTCCGGCGGGTCCGACCAGGTGGTGCACTTGCGGCAGATCTCGGGTTCGTCCTCAGGCGCGGAGCGCGGGTCGTTGATGACGCGGCGTACGCGGCGGTAGCGCGCGGAGTCCCAGACCTCCGCCAACGTGTTCTTGGCGACGTTGCCCAGGATGACGGAGCCGTTGGAGTCGCGGCAGCAAGGAACCACGTCGCCGTTCCAGAGGACGTTGTAGATGACGTAGATATCCTGGCAGGGTTTGAGCCGGGGCTGCCGGTGGTACTTGGGGTCGAGGGTGAGCTGGAGGGGGTCGTCGGTGGCCACGGACTTCCAGAAGAAGTGGATGCCGATCTCTTCGGCCAGCTTCTGCGCGCGGGCGATCTCGTGCTCGTTGTTGCGCATGGCGATCATCTGCCACTCGGCCGTGGTGCCTGTCCCGCGCGACTTGGCGTGGAACATGCGCATGATGCCGAGGACCTTGTCGAAGTCGCCGCCCACGCGGTTCATCCGGTATACGGGCTGGGTCGCTCCGTCCACGGAGAAGCGGACGCGGTCGACGCCGGCGGCGATGAGATCGTCGGCGAGTTTCTCGGTCATCAGGAGGCCGTTGGTGAAGAACTGGCAGAACATCCCGTGCTTCTTCACGAGGCGGATCATGTCGGGGAGGCGCTGATGCAGCAGCGGCTCGCCCTGGAAGTGCAGTTGGACCATGGTGATGCCGAAGGCTTCCGCCTCCGGGACGATCTTTCGGAAGAGGTCCCAGTCCATGTAGCCCTTCTTGCGGGCGAGGTCCGTGTGCTTGTTGGAGCCCTCGGAGCCGGACACGCCGTAGAGACAGAAGGGGCAGTCCAGGTTGCACGCGTCGGTGGACTCGATCGCGAGGTTGGTGGGACGCGGCTCGGCGCCGGCGAGGCGCTCGACCATCCGCCGCAGCTTGCGCTGGCCGCGCTGGAGGATGCCGCTCACCCGGACACCGTTTGGCCCGCGAGGGTCGAGGTCCAGCGGTGCAGGTCCGCGAGTCCCTCCCGCGGGAATACCCGCGGCTTCCAGCCGAGCTCGCGCTCTGCCTTGCGCAAGTCGGAGACGAAGACGGGCTGGTCTCCCGGGCGCGTCTCCGCGTAGCGGTGCGCGACGGGATGCCCGGTCAATCGCTCGATGGCGGCGAAGGCTTCGCGTATGGAAAGGGTCCGGTCCGGGCCGCCGCCGATGTTGTAGACCGAGCCGGCGGAGGCGCGCTCGATCGCCGCCTCGTAGGCGTCCAAGAGGTCATCGACGTGCAGGACGTCGCGCACCTGCTTGCCGTCGCCGTAGACGACCGCCTCGCGGCCCTCGCTGTGCCGGATCAGGAAATGCGCCAGCCAGCCTTGGTCCTCGAC
The DNA here is from genome assembly GCA_964618085.1 of uncultured Elusimicrobia bacterium. Taxonomy (GTDB): domain Bacteria; phylum Elusimicrobiota; class Elusimicrobia; order UBA1565; family UBA9628; genus GWA2-66-18. The sequence continues at coordinate 22,643 of CAZTZW010000001.1, read as the reverse complement.
GCCGAACTGCCGGGGCCCGTATATGCAGGACTGGCGGAAGACGACGGTGCGCGTGCCGTAGATCCGCGCGTAGTCGCGGACGTACTGGTCGGCCGCCCCCTTCGAGCAGCCGTAGGGGGAATGGAAATCGAGCGGCTGGTCCTCGGACACGCCGAGCGGCGCTTCAGGGAGGACGTGCCGCGACTCCTGCTCTTCGACCCGCAGGGACGTCAGGCCGCCGTAGACCTTGTTGGTCGAGGCGTAGAGGACCAGCGGGTCCCCGCCCGCGAGGCGGACCGCCTCGAGGAGGTTGAACGTGCCGAGCAGATTGGTCTCGAGGTCCATCCGGGGATCCTGGACCGACAGGGTCACGGCCACCTGTCCCGCGAGGTGGAGGACCGCGTCCCAGGCGCCCTCGCCGGCGACCGCGGTCTGGAGCGAGGCCTGGTCTCGCACGTCCGCGTGGACGAAGCGAGTCAGTCCTTTGGCGCGCAGCCACTCGAGGTTGAGCGCGCTGCCGGGACGGGAGAGGTTGTCGAGGACGGCTACGTCCCATCCGCGCGACAAGAAGCGCGCGGCCGCGTTGCAGCCGATGAAGCCGGCGCCGCCCGTGATCAAGATCCTGCGTTTCATCGAGATGCTCCTAAGGCGAGGGCTTCGGAGACGCGGCGGTCCACGCCGCGGCCGAAGCGTTCCCAGGTCAGGGATAGGACGGATTCCCGGACGCGTTCGCGCGCTCCGGCGTAGAGGGAGAGGGATTCCTCGAGACGGCGATCGAAGGCCGCGCGATCGTCGACCGGGAAGACGAAGCCGTTCATCCCGTCCCGGATCACGTCGCGCGCGTGGCCGGTGTCTGAGGCTATCGGCCAGACTCCGGTCAGCATCGCCTCGAGCAGGGGCACGGGACCGCCCTCGACGAGGGAGGGCGTGACGAAGAGGTCGAGGCCGCGGTATACGTCCGGCCAGCGGTCGAAGGCGGCCTCCGAGAGGTCCAGGTACTGGAAGTTGCGGCAGGCCCGCAGTTCATCGAGCAGGGGCGTCCGCTCCCAGTGGCGGCCGAGAAGAAGCCAGTCGACTTCCCCGTGCCGCGTCACGGCGTCGCGGATGAAGAGAGGATTCTTGTTCTCCTTGAAGCCGGAGACGAGGCCCACGCGGGGACGGGCCCGGCTCGCGGCGGGGCCTGGACGGAAGCGCGCCGCGTCCGAGCCGACGAGCTCGACGACGATCTTCTCTGCGGGCACGCCCCATTCGACGAGCCGGTCGCGACCGTAAGAGGACATGGATATCACCAGGCGCGCGCGGCGCAGGGCGTCCACCATGCCCGCCCGCTCGGCTTGCGCGCCTTCTGGGGTATGCGGGTAGAAGTGGGTGAAGAAGACCACGTCCGCACCTGCGGCGTCGTGCTGCAGGTAGTCGCGGTAGAGCGCGTAGTGGATGAAGAAGTTCCCGGAGGCGTCCCTGTAGGCCGGAAGCCCGCGGAGGCGGGGCCACTCGGAATGGTGCACGGGATTGTACGGCACGCCCGTCCCGGCCATGATGGCGTCCGAGAAGTGACGGAGGATCCACGTTTCCTCAAGATTGGCGAAGAAGTTCAGCCGCGGGCCGCTCGAGCGCGCGGGCGGCGGCGTGACAGGCTTGAAGCGGCGCAGGAGCTGTCCGATCATGCGCGGCGGGCCGCGACGCAGGCCACTCCTTGGGTCTCGACGACCGACTCGACTTCCGCCAGCGCCTCGGGCGGGACGGGCTTCCAGTCGCGGCGGCCCAGCCCGGAGTAGTACGAGGCTTCCTCGATCGCGAAACCGTCCAGCAGGCGGGCCAAAGAGACGGCGTCGTAGACGCGCTGGTATTCGTTGCGCCCGGCCCGGCCGTAAGGGACGGTCAGGAGCAGCTGGCCGCCGGGCTTGAGCAAGGCGTGGAAGCGCTCCATGGCCCGGATGTCGCCATCGGAGACCTCGTCGGAGCCGTAAGCGGCCACGCCGCAGTGCTCGACGCTGGACACGGCCACCACCGCGTCGAAGGTCCCGGGGGTGAACGACATGCCGAGGAAGTCCCCGACGCGGCTCTCAAGGTTCGGATGGGCGGCCGGATATGGACGGAAATCCACGCCCGTGACATGGTAGCCGAGGCTGGCGAGTTCGAGGGCGGTGCGGCTGGTCGCGCAGCCGAAGTCGAGCACGCGCGCGCCGGGATCGGCGCGCAGGCGATTCAGGGCGAAGGGAATCTCCACCACGCGGCAGGATGCTTTGAGCGCGAGGTAGCGGGACTTTAGCCGCGTCGGCGGCAGCCACCATACGAGGGAGCGGGTCAGAGCGCCGAGCCCAGGTTTCGCTTCGAAGTACAGCGGGTCGCGAAACGGCGTGGGGAAGAGCATGCGCGTCAGGCCGTTGCGGGCGTAATCCCGGAGCTTGGCGGGTGTGATGGTCATGTCTGGGGGGTGACGAGGCGGCGCACCGAACGAGCGGCCCCCTTCGCCTTCGTCTTGAGGCGTTGGTAATAGTAATAGGCATGTCCACGCGAGCGGATCACCTTGCGGCGCTCTAGCTCGCGGCGTACGGCGATGAGCTCGGCGCGGGCGTCCATGAGCTGGTCGTAGGTGACGCCCTTGGGCAGGAATACGGGATAGCGGTTGCCCCAGGTGGAGTAGTCCGGGTTCAGGATGCGGCCATAGGCGTCTATGCCGGCGTCGTACATCGGCGTGCCGGGGTAGGGCGCCATGAAAGACACCCAGAAGGAGCTGAGCTTGGGGGAGAGCTCGCGCACGAAGTCGATGGTCTGGCGCATCGTCTCCGGCGTCTCCTCGCGGTGGCCGAGCATGAACAAGCCGTTGGTCTCGAAGCCGAAGCGATGGAGGTCGTCCGCCGCCTGCCGCGCCACGTCGGTCGTGATGCGCTTGCCCATCTTGGCCAGGATGTCATCGGAGCCCGACTCGATTCCCAGCGACACCACCCGCACCCCTAGGCGCTTGTAGAGCGGCAGGAGGTTCGGTTTGACCGTGTTGGGGTGCAGGAAGCATTTGATGTCCACCGTCAGCCCGCGCTCCTCGAAGGCGCGTATGTAGGCCTCGAGCCTCTCCGGGTTGGGGAGGAAGATGTCGTCGAGGACGTAGAACTCGTTGAGGCCGTAAGTGTCGCCGACCCACTTGAAATAATCGGCGACGTACTCCACGGAGTGCATGCGCACCGCGGAGTCGCGCACGCCGTCCTTGCAGAAGTAGCAGTCGAACGGGCAGCCTCGGGCCGTGTTGATCTTGAAGCGGGGGGATTCCTTGGGGGACCAGGCCGTTTCGGCGAAATCTTCGCGGGTGGGCCGGGGGACTTCATCGAGGTCGTCGAGGGCCTTTCCGATGAGGAGGCCCGAAGGCTCGGAGACCTCGCCGCGGCACAGACGCAGGCTGGCCTCCTCGCCGTCCCCGACCACGACGTAGTCGGCGACCTCCAAGCCTTCCTTGAAGAGGGCGCTGAAATGCACGCCGCCGAGGACGACCTTGGCGTCCGTCTTGCCGCGGAGAGCCCGCGCGATGGCCGATGCGTCGTCGGCCTGGCTGGTCAAGGAGGACAGCCCGATGAAGCGGGGCTTGCGCGCCGTGAGGAGGCGGGCGAAGTCCTCGGCGGGCATGTCGTGGTACTCGGGGCGGAAGCGGTCGTAGACGGCGGTCGTGAAGCCGTGCTTGCGCAGGTAGCTCTGGATGTTGAGGATGCCGAAGGGCGGGAACTGGCGGGCCTCCGAGGCCACGTTGCGGAACTCCTCGGGCGTGAAGAATTCCGGGTCGGGATGGTTTCGGGTGCGCACCAAGACGAAATCGACGGAGCTCATGAGGTGCCTTCGAACGCGAGCGTCTCCGTGTCGGAGGCGCGGCAGCCGGTGCCGCCCTTGACAGGCTTCTCCTGCGCGCGCCGGACGGCCTCCCGGCCGCCGAACTGGAGCACGTCGTACTCCGCGGCCAGGCGCTTCCAGGCCGCGTCGCCCTCCGGGCCGGGACGCTCCGCGACGCGGATCTCGTCCCAGCGCTCCTTGGGGAACTTGACGTAGAGGTTGAAGGTGCGGATCAGGCCGTCGATCTCGTCGGCGGACAGGTAGGGCGCGGGCATGTTCAGCAGCGACCGGGTCGTCATCGAGTTCGTGCGCGCCTCGGGGTCCAGCCAGCCCTCGCGCAGGGCCATGTCGCGCAGGACCGTGCCGTGGTAGGGCGTGAAGATGCTGACCGTGCTGGAGTCGAACCAGCCGTCGATGTTCCGGTTGAACTCGATGGAGTCGAAGCACAGCTCGCGGGTCTCGTAGGGGAACCCGATGACGTTGTTGACGGTGAAGGGGATGCCGGCGTCGCGGATGACCTCGAACTTGCGCAGCATGAGCTCGTTGGAGACGTTGCGCAGGAGCTTGTCGCGGCGGAACCGCTCGTTGCCGTGCTCCACGCCGTAGGACATGCGGAAGCAGCCGACGCCCTTCATGGCGGCAAGCTTCTCCGCGGTGACCGTTTCCACGCGGGTCTGGCACCAGAACGGCAGCTTGAACTCGCTGTACATCTCGCAGAAGTCGTAGAGCTCCTCGTCGGGCCGGGCCATGAAGCTGTCGTCGTAGATGTAGACGAACTCGGGGTTGTGCCGCGCGATGAGCGCGCGCAGCTCGGCGGCCAGCTTGTCCATGCGCTTGCGGCGCGTGAAGAGGCCGAGACCTTCGTCGCGGGCGATGGTCACCTGGCCCGGAGAGTTGCAGAAGGCGCAGGTGAACGGGCAGCCGCGGTAGGTCTCCAGCGGGATGGTCTTGAAGATGTAGCCGCCCATGGGGCGGTAGAAGCGGGCCTCCTCGAAGAGGCTGAAGTCGGGGGTCGCCTTCTCGCTGATGTCGACGAGGGCGCCGCGGCCCTTCTTGACGACGGTGCCGTCCGGGCGCTTCGTCCAAACGCCCTGGACGCCGTCGACGGGCTCGCCCTGGCGCAGGCGCTCGCAGACCTCGGTGATGATCTGCTCGCCCTCGCCGACGCCGATCATGTCCACGGCCGGGTGGGAGAGGACGAGGTCGGGGGCGAAGGTCGGGAAGACCCCGCCGACCAAGGTGGGGATGCCTTGGTCGCGCACGGACTCCAGCAGCTCGGTCGTCTGCTGCCAGGTGTCCTCGACCACGGAGACGAGGAGGACGTCGGGCTTGAACTCGGCGACCTTCTTCTTGAAGTCGTCGACGAGGCCCGTCTTCACGTCCCAGTAGAGGGACTTCTCGTCGTAGCGGCGGCTCTGCAGGAGCTTGGCTCGGCGGCCGGGGTGCGAGGAGTCGTCCGTCATGTAGCTGGTCGCGTCGAAGAGGTCCACCGCGTATCCGAGCCGCTTGAGGATGTCCGTGAACAGGGCGATGGACACCGGCGGCACCAGCATCAAGGTGAGGTTCGGGTAGACCAGCAGGGCGCGGAACTCCGACGGCGGCTTCACGGCCTTCATGCGGCTCCTCCCGGCCCGGCGGCGGCCAGCTCGTCGGCCAAGGTGTCGCGCAGGCGGCGCTCGACGCCGCGCAGCCGGGCCCGCGCGGCGGGCCGCGGCTGCAGGCGCAGCAGGGTCTCCGGCGCGTCGTCCGGGCCGAACGCGTCGGCCAGGCCGTCCTCCACGAGCAGATGGCCGTAGTCGAAGGAGGTGCGCAGCAGGGCCGCGGGCTTGCCGCGCTCGATGAGGTCGAAGAGCACGGTGCTGTAGGTGCCGGCGGCCGAGGCGACGTCGCGCAGGACGTCGGCCGTCAGGTCGTAGACGACGCGCGCGCGGGAGTCGAGGCCGTAGGCGCGCAGCTGCGGGGCCAGGGGGACGTCGCGGCGCGCCTTGAAGACGATGGGCACCCCCGCGGCGGAGAGCTTGCGCACGTAGGCCGCGAGCTCGGCGTGGGGCGCCATGGCCTCGTAGGGGATGAGGACGGCGCGGCCGCCGGTCCCGGAAGCGTCCGGGCCGACGGGGCGCAGCGGCCCGCCGACCACGGCGCGGCCGCGGTACTGGGAGCTGTAGCGCTCGACGACTTCCTTCCAGTAATCGCTCCAGACGAGCAGGCGGTCGAAGGCCACGGCGCTCTCGGGCGGGATGCCGTAGTTGAGCCAGGCGGCATGGTAGCGGCCGAGCATCCCGTGCTGGACGCCGATGGTCTTCAAGCCCAGCTCCTGGGAGACGGCGATGAGCTCGTTCCCGGTCCAGAGGTCGTCCATCGCGATGAGGGTCTCGAAGCGGCACAAGCGCAGGACGCGGCGCAGGGAGAGCGTCCGGGCGCGGGACTCCTCGACGCGTCCCGCGACGAAGTCCAGCAGGGCGCGGGCGAAGCCCGCGGGGAGGTCGGAGAGCGCGCTCAGGTCGCAGACAGGGAATTCGGTCTGGGCGGCGGTACGCGCGCGGTCCTCGAAGCGCAGGTAGAGCGGGGCGCGCCGCCGCGCCGCCGCGCGCCGCAGCATGCCGCGGCCCGAGCGCGTCGAGAGACATTCGGAGAACGGGATGCCGCGCTCGCGCAGGAAGGCGTAGACCTCGGCGAAGCGCGCGTCGCAGCCGGCGCTCGCGTCGAGCTGGTCGCGTGTGAACACGAGCACGCGGG
>CAZTZW010000001.1:10232-16105 GCA_964618085.1 uncultured Elusimicrobia bacterium | reverse complement strand
GGGCGTCCGTGACGCGGGCGCGCAGGACGAAGGCCGCGGCGGAGGCCGCGGAGAGGGCGGCGCAGGCGAGACGCGCGAGACGGGCCTTCCAGCCCTCGGCGGTCGGAGGGAGCGAGCGGACGCCGCAGGCCTCGAGCAGGGGGCGCAGCGAGGAGAGAGAGGGGGCGAGCGAGACGCGTCCCGCGCCTTCGCGTCGCAGCGTCTCGATGAGGGCGCGGTGGCCGGCGTAGGGGCGCAGGAAGGTCCACCACAGCTCGTACTGATGGTAGGACCACGTCGCCCGGCCGTCGATGACGCCGCCCGCCGAGACGGGGCGCCCGTCGGGCAGGCGCAGCTCGTTGAGCCGGCGCAGGACGCCGGCCGCCAGCTCGAGGTCCTCGCGCACCGGCACGCGGCGGGACGGCTCGCCCGCGCGTTCGATGAGCACCGCGTCGCCGTCGCGGCTCAGGTGAGGGGCGGGGCGCAGGGCGGCGCCCAGGTCCAGCCAGAGCCGGGCGGCTGTCTCGGCGGGCGCGCGGCGGCGCGCGAAGCCGGCCGGGTCGACGCGCAGGGTCGTCGCGCGGCGCACGGCGCGCGCGAACAGCGGCCCCCAGCGGGGGGCCAGCAGGCCGGTGTCGGGCCGGAAGTACTTGGCGCAATAGCGCATCCCGCGGGGAGCGACGACGGGGGTGCCGGCGGCCATGGCCTCGAGGACGACGCGCGGGGCGGGGTCGTCGTCGGAGGAGTAGAGCACGGCGGCGCGCGACTCGTTGTAGAGCCGGTTGAGCGTCTCGTGGTCCACGTGCCCTGTGAGGACCGCGTGAGGGAGGTTGCGGCGGATCTCATCGGCGTCGGGCGTCGGGCGTCCGGTCTTCAGGTCGACGAAGTCGCCCGCGAAGACGACGCTCAGGTCCTTGGGGAGGATGCGGCTCAAGGCGGCCTGTCCCTTCTTGCGGCTAAGGGCGCCGGGCACGATGAGGTCGTAGCGCTTGGGCAGTCCGAGCGGGCGGAAGACGGCGGGGTCGCAGGTCTTGTCGAGCTCGACGGCGGGGACGCCGGGCAGGGCCATGTCCGGATGGTCGACGAGGACCGCGTCGAGAGCGTAAGCGGGACGGGCGGCGGAGCCGTTGGCGCTGTAGTAGACCGTCTTCGCCCAGGGGTGGGCGGCGCGCACGGTCTCCCAATAGGCATAAGGCCCGCGTACGATGAGCCAGTCCTGTGGACCGGGCGCGCAGGTGGCGAGCAGGGCCTTCGCGCTCGGGATGAGGCAGGCCTTCACGCCGCCGCCGAGGTCGTAGAGACCGAACGGGCCGTGGCGGCGCGCGGCGGCGTCGCGGCTCGGGATGGCGACGAGGACGCCTTCTTCGATGAAGCCCTGGCGTACCCACTCGCGCAGGAGCAGGGCGTAGAACTCGCGGCCGAGCGACTCGGCCCAGGGGCTCTCGGAGAGGGCGCGCGCGGGCAAGGGGCCGGCGAGGGTCTCGTCGATGTTCCAGCGCCCGTCCACCGCGTTGTCGCGGCGGCGCCCTTCGTAGAGGAGGAAGACCTTCACCGGGCGGCGGCCTCCCCGGGGACGGCGTTGCGCGACGGCTCGCCGAGCAGGGCGCGGCGCACCTCGAGTGCGGCTTTGCGCCGCATCTCGACGATGGAGGCCTCGGAGTAGAACGCGCTGTGCGGCGTCAGCACCAGGCGCTCGGCCGCCCAGGGCTCGCCCGCCTGCCAGGCGCGGATGAGGGGGTGCGAGCGGTCCGGCGGCTCCCACGGCAGCACGTCCAGGGCGGCGCCGCCGACCTGGCCGGAGCGCAGGGCGGCGTCGAGGGCGTCCACGTCCACGATGGCGCCGCGGGCGGTGTTGACCAGCCGCACCCCGCGCTTGCAGGAGGCCAGGAAGCGGGCGCCCACGAGGCCGCGCGTCTCGTCGGTGAGCGGGCAATGCACGGAGACCGCATCGGCCTCGCGGCACAAGGCGTCGAGGTCGACGCGGCGCGCGCGCAGGACCTTGTCGTAGCCGTCCTCTTTGTACGGGTCGCAGAACACGACCTCGTAGCCCAGGGCCTGGGCCTTGAGCGCGAAGGCCGAGCCGATGCGGCCCAGGCCGATGAGCCCGACGACGGTGCCGCGGGCGCGGGGCAGCGGGCGCGCAAGGTCCCAGCTCCAGCGGTCTCCGGAGGCGCGGCCGGCGGTGTTGTAGCGGACCACGCCGCGCTCGAGAGCGAGCAGGAGGGCGACGGCGTGGTTGGAGACCTCGTCGACGCCGTAGTCGGGCACGCGGGTCACGCGAACGCCGCGCCGTGCGGCCGCGACGCAGTCCACGTTGTCGGTGCCGATGCCCTCGCGCGCGACGACGCGGCAGCGACGCAGGCGCTCGAAGCCCGCGGCGGTCAGGGAGACCTCGTGCCACAGGAGGATGGCGTCGGCGTCCTCGGCCTCGGGAAAAACGTTGTCGGCGCCCTTGCGCAGCAGGCAGGTCACGTCGGCGATGTCGCCGAGCACCTCGCGCTCGATGTCCGGATCGGCGAGATAGTCCGCGACGATCACTTTGAAGCGGCTCATCGCCCGGCCCCCGCGGCCCGGTAGGGAGTGGCCGTCTCGCTGAAGCCGTGCTCGCGCAGCCAGAACTCCACCTGGCCGACCTGCCAGCGCATGTCGATGTCGCAGCCGCCCCACTGCTTGAGCGGGTGTACCTTGCGCCCGATCCAGCGGAAGGGGACGTCGCCGTTCCTCTCGTAGTCGAAGCAGCGCGGCCGCACGACGAACAGGGAGCAGTCCACGAACCAGCTGTCGCCCTGGGAGTCGCGGTCGCAGTTGGCGTTCTCGAAGAACGCGGGGGGGATGAAGGGCTGGACCTGTCCGTCCACGATCTTGCGGGCGCGCAGCGGGCTGAACATGTTGTACAGGCTCACCGAGGCGGCGGAGTCGAAGTCGGGGTTCTTGTCCAGGAAGTCGAAGCCGGCGTCCATGAGGCCGGGCGTGATGGTGGCGCCGTTGGCGAAGAGCAGGACGACGTAGCGCGGCTCGGCGCCCAGGCGCTTGACGATCTCCCGGTAGCCGTGGCGGAAGGCGTCTTCCGAGAGGGCCTCCTTGGTGGCGAGCTCGGGGGGCCGCTCGATGAGCTCGCAGCCCTGCGCCGCGCCGTTGCGCGCGATGGCCTCGTCGTCGGTGGAGAGGTAGACGCGGTCGACGCGCGCGTTCTTGGCCGCGAGGAGGGGGTAGTCCATCAGGGGGCGGCCCAGGAGCTTGAAGAGGTTCTTGCCGGGGAAGCCGGTGCTGCCGCCGCGGCCGATCATCAGCGCCACGTTCATCGTCCTTCCTCCGTGAAGCGGGTGCGGACCGAGCCCAGGCCTTCGATGGAGACCTCGCCGACGTCGCCCGGGCGCACGACGGCCTGCCGCGCGCCGCGAGGCGTCCCCGTCAGGATGAGGTCGCCCGGCTCCAAGGTCATGCGCCGCGACACGAAGGCCACCGTCCGCGCGTCGTCGAGGTAGCGGTCCGAGGTGCGCGAGTCCTGCGCGACGCGGCCGTTGATGGTCGCGCGCACCGCGAGGTCCGAGACGTCGAGGCCGCGGCGCAGGTAGCGCGACACGGGGCAGAAGCCGTCCCGGGACTTGGAGGCGGCGAGGTGATGGTCGCGGCCGGCCGGATCGGCGGCCGTCACGTCGTTGGCGACGACGTGCCCCAGGATGTGCCGGGCCGCCTCGCGCTCCGGGATGCCGCGGCCGCCTTCGGCGATGACGATGCCCAGTTCGACCTCGATCCAGGCCTCCTCGGAGGCGCCGACGGCGACGTCGGCGCCGTCGAGAGCGAGGGCGTTGGGCGACTTGAGGAAGAGCAGGGGCTCGGACTGCCCCTCGCTGGCCATGAGGTCGCGGTAGTTGTAGCCCAGCCCGACGATCTTCGTCGGCGCGACGGGGGGCAGCAGGCGCGCGCTCGCGGCGGGGCCGAGGAGCCGGCCCGAGTCCAGCGCGCGCAGCTCGCCTCCCTCCTCCACGGCCCAGAGCGGGCGACCGTCGACAAGGACGCGGGCGAGCGAGCCTGCCGCCGGCGCCCGGCGCGTCAGGGATCCAAGGGCCTGCATAGCGGGTCCTCCTGCCGGGCCATCGCGCGCGAGACGCGCAGCTGGGTGGCGTAGTCGTGTCCCATGCTCGTGGACAGGTTGCACGTGTGGATGCAGTGGCAGCGCAACGAGGACTGCAGCGACCGCGCGCGCGCGTCGTTCCAGAGCCGGAAGAAATCGTAGTCGTAGTCGCGCAGGTGCGCGAAGGTCTTGAGGTTCTCGCAGAAGGCGACCGCGCCGTCCTCGTAGATGATGCCGTCGAACTTGCCGGCGACGCAGTCCACGCGCTTGGCCCCGTATTTGAGGGTCTCGAGCTGGTAGCGCACCTTCTGCTGGGTGCGGATGCCGATGGACTCCCGGCCCGCGGCCCTGAAGCGCTCGATGAGCTCCCGCAGGCGGGCGTGGATGTGGTCCACCTCGGCGGCGCCCTTGACGAGGTCCTCGGCGCTGGGCGGGTCGAAGCGGCTGTTGGCGAGCTCGGCGGGCGGGTTGAACACCGAGCTGGAGGAGCCGCGCACGATCTGGATGGTCGGCGCGAAGCCGATCTCGTCGAGGCAGCGCTCGAAGACGTCATGGAGGGAGTCGACGTTCTTCATCGAGACGGCGGTGTTGACGCGCAAGGCGAGGCGGGGCTCGGTCTTGCTCAGGGCGCGCAGCGCGCGCAGGAGCCGGAAGGCGGCGTCGAAGGACCGCGCGTTCTTGCGGATGGCGTTGTGGTCGTCGGGCACGCCGTCGATGGAGACGGCGATCTGCAGGCGCTGGCCGGGCGCGCGGGCGAGGATCTCGCGGACGGCGGCCTCGATCTTGTCGTCCTGAAGGCCGTTGGTGTTGACGACGACGCGGCCGGGGCGGTTGATGCGGCTGATGGACTCGACCACCTGGGGCAGGTCCTTGCGCAGGAAGGGCTCGCCGCCGGTCAGGTCGATCATCTCGAGGGGGTGGCGCAGCGACGCCATCACGCGCTCGATCTGCTCGAGGGTGAGCTCGGGCTTGCTCGAATCGTTGAGCTCCTCGGAGTAGAAGCAGTGCGAGCAGCTGAGGTTGCAGCGGTTGGTGACGTACAGGAAGATCACCCGCGGCGTCAGCCAGCCGTCGAGGCGGGCGCGCTTGCGGCGCACCTCGAGGGCGGAGCGCGCGGCGGCCTTGGCGTCGCGAAGGAAGGTCACGGCCACGCGAGCTCCTGAGGACGGGCGCGGCGCCGGCGCGCGACGGCGGGCAGGGCCGCGGCCACCGAAAGTGTCGAGGCGATGGCGGCGAACGGCTGCCGGGGGGTCATCCCGCCGGCGAGGCGGTCGAGCCCGGCGCGCACGCGCCCGCGGCAGAGCCAGAAGAGGGCTTGGTTGCGGGCGTTCATCATGCGCACGCGGAAGGAGGAGCGGGCGGTCCCGGAGCGGAAGTGGCGGATGGAGACCGCGCTCGAGGTGTAGACGCGCAGGCCCGCCGCACGGCAGGCGGCGCAGAGGTCGGCGTCCTCCATGATGTAGTCGTAAGTCTCCCAGTAGCCGCCCAGCCGCTCGAAGAGGGCGCGGGATATCATCAGGTTCGAGGAGGAGAGGTGGTCCACCGCCGACGTCAGCTCCAGAGGACCGTCGACGAGGCGCGTCGCGATGCCCCCGTCCGGCTGGAAGGTGCGCAGGGGCAGTCGCCAGCCCCCGTCGCGCTGGATCCACTCGCCGCCGACGATGCCGCAGTCGGGGCGTTCGCGGAAGACCCGCAGCATGGACTCGATCATCGCGGGCTCGATCAGCTCGGTGTCGGAATCCAGGAAAAGGAGGTACTCCCCGGCGGCGGCGCGCGCGCCCCGGGGCGGGGGCGCGGCGGGCCCGCCGCGGCTCCCGGG
>CAZTZW010000001.1:0-10222 GCA_964618085.1 uncultured Elusimicrobia bacterium | reverse complement strand
CGCGGCCGTGGGCATTTTGCGCACTTCTGGATTCGAAGTGCTCGGCCGCGGCGGGCCCGACGCGGCTCCCGGTCCTCAGGACGCGGACCCCGGGGAAGCGCTCGGCGACGGGCGCGAGGGGCGACTGGCTGGAGTCGTCGACGACCAGCGTCTCGAGGCGCGGGTGCGCGGAGCGCTGGAGGGAGCGCAGGAGCACGTCGAGCTCCCCGGCGCGGTCGCGGCACGGGATGATGACGGAGACGAGAGGCGTCATGCCGCTCCTCCGCGGGCGCGCAGTGCCGCGCGCGCGGGCGCCCCGTCGGCTCCGACGCAGCGCAAAGGGAGGCAGGCGAGGTCGTAGGCGCCGGGACGCGCGCGGGAGAGGTCGAGGCCCTCGACGATGGGCACGGCCGCGCCGAGCAGGACGCGGTGCGTGTCGGGCGAGTCGAAGCCGAAGCGCTCGATGGAGAGGTAGTCGATGCCGACCAGGCGCGTCCCTTCCCTCACGAGCCACTCCGCCGCCTCCGGCTCCAGGAAGACGAAGTCCTCGGCGAAGGCGGGTCGCGACATCAGGCGGCGGCGGGAGTTGCGGGTGCGCAGGAGCAGGCGCTCGGGCGCGCGCCCGCGCAGGCGGCGCCGCAGTTCCGCGAGGCCGACGCCGCGCTCGGCGTCGATGTCGACGACGCGGCAGGGGCCGCACAGCGTCTCGAGCGGGACGCGGTCGACCGGGGCGCCGCCGGGGATGAAGTGCAGCGGGGCGTCGACGTGCGTCCCGGAATGGCTGCCCATCGAGAGGTCCGAGAGGTTGCAGCCGCCGCCGCCGTCGAGACGCTCGCGCCAGCACAGGGAGAACGGCCGGTTCCCGGGGTAGGAGGGGAGCTTCGGGCTCAAGGAGGCGGACACGTCGAGCCATGCGCTCATCGCGGCCCCTCCGACGGGGAGAGCAGCTCGCCGATGAGGCGCACGCGGCAGCCCGCGGGGGCCTCCATGCGGCTGGGCTCGTCGGCGAGGGCGAGGCGGTCGCCCGTCGGCAGCTCCGAGAGCGAGGCGGCGCGCGAGCAGGCCAGGTCCGGGAGGGCGAGGTCGAGCACGGCACGGCTCGCCACGACGCAGAGCGGGCCGCCGCCGACGACGGCCACCGCGCGCGTGCCGTGAGCGTACGCCTTGAGGACCTCGACCTGGACCGTCTTCTCGAGGAACGCGACGTCGCGGACCGCCTCGGCGGCCTCGACGTAGGCCGAGCGGGAGCGCTCGGTCAGGCCCTTGGGGGTCACGACGTAGCGGCGGTGCCGCTTGCCGCCCTCGATGAGCAGGCAGCCCGATTCCTCCAGACGGCGCAGCAGCTTGTTCGTGCTGCCCAAGGACAGGCGCGCGGCCCGCGCGAGACGGCGCTGGGACGTCGCGGGCTCGCGGCGTAGGACGTCGAGCAGCGCGCCGCCCCGGCTGTCGAGAGCGGGCGTCACGCGCGCTCCGCGGACGCGGCGAGGGACCGGTCCTTCTTGTCCGCGACGAGGCGCAGGACGTCGAGCAGGCGGTTCGCGTAGCCCCACTCGTTGTCGTACCAGAGGACGACCTTGGCGTAGTCGCCGCCGTTGAGGCGCAGCCAGCGTCCGTCGACGGCGGCGGAGTGCGGCGTCTGCGCGAAATCGACGGAGACCAGGGGTTCCTCGCACCAGCGCAGGACGCCGGGGCGCGCCGCGGCGCCGGCGCGCAGGACCTCGCGGAGCTCGGGCAAGGTCGTCTTGCGGCCCAGCTTCACGCTCAGGTCCGCCGAGGCGACGATCTTGGTGGGCACGCGGTAGGAGAAGCACTCGAAGCGGCCGGCCAGCTCGGGCATGACGCGCTCCACGGCCGAGATGACCGTGGTCGGCTTCGGGATGATGGAGGCCGTGCTGTCGCGGCCGAGGGCGTAATGGTGGTAGATCTCGCCGGCGAAGGCCTGCGAGTTGGAAGGGCCGTCCATCAGGTTCTGATAGGAGAGCCACGGATGCAGGGTCGTGCAGAAGCCGTGCTCGATGCCGAAGGCGTCCCAGAGCAGGCGCAGGACGGGAGCGCAAGCGTTGGCGTCGCAGATGCTGGCCGCCACGACGTGATGGCGCGAGGGGTCGTAGAGGCCTTCGTTGACGCCCCAGATGACGGTCTGGTCGACGCCGTCGGGGGAGGCCGTCACGACGACCTTGCGCGTCGAGCCGCCCAGGCAGCGGCGGGCCTGGAGAACGTTGTCGTACACGCCCGTGGCCTCGACGACGACGTCCACGTCGTGGCGCGTCCACGGGACCTCGGCGATGGACGACTTCGCGTACAGGGCGATGTCGCGCCCGTCGTGGACGAGCCGTCCCTCGCGGGCCTGCACGGAGCCCGGGAGTTTGCCGAAGGTGGAGTCGTATTGGAGGAGGTAGGCGAGGTTGCCGCCGTCGGGGATGATGTCGTTGACGGCGACCACCTCGACGTCGCGCGACCCGATGTTGGCGCGGTAGAACGCCCGGCCGACGCGTCCGAACCCGTTGATGCCGACGCGGATCGCTCGAGGCGAGCTCATAGCTTGATCCCTATGCGGCCGGTGTAGTCCGTGCGATGGAGCAGCATGGAGACGCCGTGCTCGGCGAAGTATTCGTCCACGGCGCGGCGGGCGCCCTGCCAGTGGCCGTAATCGTCGATGATGAGGACGCCGCCCGGGGAGAGGCGCGGGAACAGATGCTCCAGCTCGTGCGCCGTGGAGGAGTACCAGTCGGTGTCGAGCCGGAGCAGGGCGATCTTCTCCGGAGCCCGGGCCGGAAGCGTATCCTCGACCTTGCCGGGGACGAGCGTCACGTGGGACGCGTCATAGCCGGTGCCGAGGACGGCCTCGCGGACCGCGTCCGCGGGGCAGGCCGCCCAGGAGAGCCCGGCGGCGCGGCGCTTGCGGTACATAGCCAGGGCCGGGGCGCCGTTGAAGAGGCGGTCTTCGGCGCCCGGCTCGGGCATCCCTTCGAACGTGTCGAAGAGATGGAGCTCCCGGGTCTCGCGCAGGCGTAGGAGCGTCCGCGCGACGGCCATCATGCTGCCGCCCTTCCAGACCCCGCATTCGACCACGGCGCCGGGGACGCCGCGCTTCACC
The DNA here is from genome assembly GCA_964618085.1 of uncultured Elusimicrobia bacterium. GTDB lineage: Bacteria > Elusimicrobiota > Elusimicrobia > UBA1565 > UBA9628 > GWA2-66-18. The sequence continues at coordinate 7,146 of CAZTZW010000001.1, read as the reverse complement.
ACCCACTCGACCGCGGAGCAGAGGGCGTACACCCGCTCGGGCGAGGTCATCGTGTACGGGGAGACCGCGCGCCACGTCGCGGCGTCCTCGGGGCCGAAGTCCCGCGGGAGCGGGAGGTCTCCCGGCAGCTTGCGCAGCTCGTAGCCCAACGCGGCGAACAGCCCGCGCACCGGGCGCGCGAGGATGGACCTCATCGGACGCCCCCGGCCGTCGAGCGTTCCCCGGCCGGCACCAGCATGCCGGCCTCAAGGACGTAGGCGGCGTCGGCCTCGTCCATCCAGGAGCGGTCATGGGTGACGACCAGGACCGTGCGGCCGTGTTCCCGGCTGAGGGCGACGATGACGGACCGCAGGGCCGCCTCGGCTTGCGCGTCGAGCGCGTTCGTCGCCTCGTCGAAGATGTAGAGGTCCGAGCCGCGCAGGATGGCGCGCGCCAGCACCACGCGCTGGCGCTGGCCGCCGGACAGCGTGAGACCCTTGTCTCCGATGAGCGCGTCATAGCCTCCCGGCAGATGAGTGATGAAACCGTCGGCCTGCGCGAGCCGCGCGGCCGCCTCGATCTCCGACGCGGTGGCGTCGGGCTTGCCGACGGCCAGATTGTCCCGCACGGAGGCGGCGAAGAGGTAGTTGTCCTGGGAGATGTAGGCCAGCCGGCTACGCCAGTCCGACAGGCGCAGCTCGCGCAGCTCGACGCCGTCGGCGAGGATGGCGCCTTCATAGCGCGGATCGAGGCCGCCGAGCAGGCTCACTAACGTGGATTTCCCGGCGCCGGACGCGCCGGATACGACGGTCAGCGAGCCGACGGGGAGCCGGAGCGACACGTCCCGCAGGCAGGATTCCTTGCCCGGGTAGGAGAACGACACGTTCCTCAGCTCGACCTCGCGCCGCAGCCCGGGGAACGGGAGCCCGCGTTCCGTGTCCTCGCTGTCGGCGCGAGGCTGGATGAGCTCGGCGGTCTTGCGCACCGAAGGGAGCATCGCGACCCATTCGACGTTGCCGCCGCTCATGATCGAGACCTGGCTGAAGAACCGCTGCGACAGGAGCACGACGCCGACGAGGAACGGCAGCCGGCCGGCCGGGTCGCCGTCCTCCAGGAGGATGGCGAAGGCGACGGCGAGGGCGGCCACGAGGCTGGTCTCCAGCGCGGGCCCGGGCAGGTTGCGCAGCGTCTCGTAGGACTTGATGCGGAGGTTTAGGCCGTCGACCGAGTCCTTGAAGCGGGCGCCGAACGCCTTCTCCATGCCGTGCAGCTTGATCTGGAGGATGCCGTGGACGGCCTCGGACGCCTGCTGCGTGATCTGATGGTAGTGCTGCTGCCGCGCGTCCGCCAGCCGCTTCGCGTGGGGCAGGCCCAGGCGGCGCACGACGAAGAGGACGACGCCGGCTCCCGCCGTGATGGCCAAGGTGGCGCGCCAGGAGAACGCCAGGAGGGACGCGTAGTAGGCGCAGGCCAGCACCGCGGCCGAGAGGAAGTTCAACGAGTTGAGGAACGCCTTGAGGCAGTAGCCCGGCTCGGTGAGGAGGTCGTTGAGCAGGACGCCCTGCTTCGTATCGACGAAACGATGATAGGGGAGCTGCAGGTAGTTCTCAAGGATCTTCCGCCACCAGTCCGACCGGAGCTCCCATAGCAGGACGGACCGGTACCGCGCCCCGGCGAACCTGACGACGTTCTTCATGGTGAATAGAGCGACCAGAGCCGCGGCGATGAAGGGGACTCGGCCACCGGCGGGGAGGATCCCGAGTAATCGGCCGGTGAGCGGGCCTTCGGGCGCGCTGCCCTGTACGGAGGCCAGCAGCGGCACGACCATCCCCAGGCCGAGGCAGTCGAAGACGGCCTCGGCGAGCATCAGGGCGAACACGAGCGCGGCGGCGCCTTTGCGGGGGCCCAGGAGGGTCCAGACGGCGCGAAGGTCGCTCCGGCTCACGCGGTCCTCGAGGCGGCGGCCGCCTTCTCGGCGACGACGCAGTAGCTCACGGGCGTCTCGCGCAGGCGCCCGGAGTAGAGGATGGACGGCTCCGCGCAGTACGGGGCGAGCAGGCGGCGCAGGCCGTGCTCGGTGAAGCGCCAGTAGTCGAGGCGTCCGCCGGAGAGCTTCCAGCCGTGGATGGGGTACTGGAAAGGCGTGGTCAGGTACAGCCGTCCGCCGGGCTTGAGCACGGCGAACATCTCCCGGAGGGCGGCCGCGGGCTCTTCCAAGTGCTCCAGCACCTCGAAGCAGGTCACCGCGTCGACCGAGCCGGCGGGGATGCGGGAGGTGAGCGCGGTCGCGTCGCAGACCACGTCTATTCCTTCATAAGCCACGGCGTCCTGCGCGATGACCGTGGTGCCGGACGGCAAAGAGGGCAGGAGCCTCTTGATGTGGGAGCGGCCGGCGCCGACGTCGACGATGACGCCGCGGAGCTCGGGCTGGATGCGCTCGAGGAAGCGGAGCATCGCCTCCCGCTCGGCGGAGCAGCGCGCGTCGCCGTGCAGGGGGGAACTGTAGCGGCGCTTGGCGACGATGGATTTATCCCAGGCACGCTCGCGATACGGGGTCTCGACGGAGACGAGCCAGCGCATCGGCTCCGGCTTGAGCCGGCGCATCCATGAGGACAGCCGGGAGATCATCGCGCGGCGGAGGCGGGGAAGCGGCGCCCGGCGACAGCGACGGCCCGAAGGTGGGGTGAGAGCGTCATCGAGTAGATTCTATCACGTCGAGGGACTTCGTTCAAGCTGTATACGATTCGTGAACGATGGGGCGTCCGGGCTCGGCTCAGGAGACCCGGTAGTCGATGTTGTCGAAGTCCACGACGCTGACGAAGCGCCGGCCTTTCTGCTCGGGCGGGCGCTCCAACGAGGCGTAGAGAACGAGTTCGGCGGAGGCCGGGATCCCGGCGAAATCCGAGAAGAACGAGAAGCGCGCGTCCTTGAGGCCGAAGCCCTCGGCGGTCTCGCGGAGGAGCTCGAGCAGCTCGTCGTCGGCCACGAAGGTGAAATCCCGCCGCCCGGAGGCGTACTCCTGCTGGAGGACGGAGGCGATGTTGTCTTGGAGCTGGCGGAAGATGCGCAGCGTGTAGAGCGTGTAGCGATAGGCCTTGCGGCTCTTCTCGAGCGCGCCTTCCAGCGTGAGGAGATAGCGCGTGCGTTTCCAGTCGAGCTGCGTCACCTTGAGCAGGCCTTTACGCGCCAGGCGGCGGATGAGCAGGTTGGTGGTCCCCAGCGAGACGCCGAGGCTCTCGGAAAGGTGGCGCTGGGTGGCCTCGGGGTTGCGGGAGATCTCCTGGATCAGCAGGAACTCCTTCTCGGCGAGCCCGTCGGGAATCTTCGTGGAACTCATGTTCAACTATTGAACATCATACTACTTCAGGACCCTCAAACGGAAGGTCAGCTCGTCGAGCGGGACGAGGTGAGACAGGCAGTCCTCGTAGCGTACGGGCCAGCGGTTGGCGACCCACTTGGCCAGGGAGCGGACCGGGCCGCGCGAGATGCGCTCGTTGAAGACGACGGCTTCCACGGTGAAGCGGGCCTTCGAGTACGGGTACAGCGCGTGATACGGATGGGCCGGGTCGAAGTGATAGAAGGTCTCGGCGCTGAAGAAGCGCACGTGCGTCGGGTCGTTGTAGGCCCAGTGCGCGCGGAAGTAAGGGACGTGGAGGGTCACCAGCGCGCCCGGCTTGGCGACGCGGTGGAGCTCCTCCATCACGCGCAGCTGCTCCTGCAGGTGCTCGAGGCTGTTGTCCATGACGATCTCATCGACGGACGAGTCCGCGAACGGGTAGGGGAAGACTTCCAGGGAGTGGAGCACGTCGGGCTTCACCGCCGGGTTGCTGTCCACGCCCGTCCAGCCCGGGCGCTTGCGGTTGCCGCAGCCGAGGTCGAGCTTCATGACGTTCATCGCTTCAGCCTCGCCGCGAGGACGTCCACGGCGCGTCCGACGTCGGACGCCGTCATCCGGGTGTGCAGGGGGAGGCGGATGAGGCAGTCCCCCGCGCGCTCCGAGACCGGCAGGCGCGCCTTGTTCCCGAGCTCCCGCCGCCCGAAGGGGGACGCGTGCAGCGGCTGGTAATGGAAGGTCGCCCCGATGCCGCGCTCCTTCAGGGCCGCGATGCCCTCGTCGCGCAGGCGGCGGGTGGGCATGAGCGCGTGGAACAGGTGGTAGCTCGAGCGGCAGCCTTCCGGGATGCGCGGCAAGGCGAGGAGCCCCGCGTCTTCGAGAGGCTTGAGGCCTTCGATGTAGAGCCGGTACAGCCTGCCGCGCGCCGCGGCCACCGCGTCGCGCTTCTTCCACTGCGGCTCGAAGACGGCGGCGAGCACGTCGGAGAGCACGTAGCTCGAGCCCTCGCTCACCCAGGTGTACTTCTTGATCTCGCCGCGCAGGAAGGCGGAGCGGTTGGTCCCCTTCTCTCGGAACATCTCGCCGCGGCGGGCGAGCGCGGCGTCGGAGGTGAGGAACGCGCCGCCCTCGCCGCAGGTGACGTTCTTGGTCGCGTGGAAGGAGAACGCGCCGCAGTCGCCGATGGTGCCGAGGGGGCGGCCGCGCCAGTAGGCGCCGACGGCGTGCGCGGCGTCCTCGATCAAGGACAGCCCGGCCTCCCGGCACAGACGCCCGAGCGCGGGCATGTCGGAGGCGACCCCGGCGTAATGCACGGCGACGAGCGCGCGCGTCCGTCGCGTGACCTTGCGCGCGGCGTCGCGCGGGTCGATGTTGAGCGTCTCGGGCAGAACGTCGGCGAACACGGGCTGGGCGCGCTGCCGCAGGACCGCGTTGGCCACGGACGAGAAGGTGTAGCTCGGGAGGATGACCTCGTCGCCGGCCTTCAGGCCGAGGACGGCGGTCGCCAGCTCGAGCGCGTGCGTGCCCGAGGTGGTGAGCTGGACGTCGCGCGCGCCTAGGTCGGCGGCCATGCGCTCTTCCAGGCGCAGACCGATCCGGCCGCGGCCGACGAGGTCTCCGTTCATGACGGCGTCGTAGGCGGCGCGCGCTTCCTCCTTGCCGATGGGCGGCGCGTTGAGCGGAACGTAGGCGGGTCGGCTCTCGGTCTTCATGATCTTCCCTCTCAGACGGGGGTCTTCTCCGGCGCGGGGCGGCCGCGGCGGGCCAGGTCGGCGAGCGCGGCCAGGACGCGGCCGCCCGCCCTGCCGTCCGACGGGCCGGCATAGGCGGCGAGTATCTTCCCGTAGGGCGCGGTCAGGGCGGCGGACTCGCCCGCGGGGTCCTTCACGAGCCGCGCGAGGCGGCGCGACAGCTCCTCCGGAGTGCGGACGACGTCCACGCCCCAGCGGCCGTCGAAGGGGGCGGCGAACTCCAGTCCGGCGGTGAAGTTGACGCACAGCAGGGGCTTGCCGAGCAGCATCACCTCGAGCAAGGTGGTGGAGTAGGTCCCGATGACGAGGTCGGCGCCCGCGAGCACGTCCCCGAAGGCGCTCGCATGGTCCACTCGGACCTTGCCGCCGGAGCCGCGGAACAACTCCTCGTAGTACTCGGGCGACTCGGCCGGGTGGGGGCGGAACACGATCTCGAAGTCACCGGCCTCGTGCAGCGCGCGCGCCACGCCGAGGGCGTAGCGCTGCGGCTCGAAATCGGAGGAGCCCAGCAGGATGTCGCCCCATTTCGCGCGCGGGAGGACCACGACCCTCCTGACGGGCCCGGCCGGCGGCGTCGCACGGCCGGCGTGGCGGTCGAAGCCCGGGTTCCCGACGGCGCGCGCCGCGCGCGGGAGGCGCGCGCGGGCGTAATCGGTCACCTGCTCGGGCCCCCAGACGAACAGCTCGTCGCAATGACGCTCGACGAAAGGGTAGTCCGCGTCGAAGGTGATGCCGTGCAGGAGGAGGGCCGTCGGCACCCCGCGGGCGCGGGCGAGGTCGGCCAGGACCCGCTGGTACGGCGGCGCGTCGTAGGGAAGGAGGACGACGGCGGGGGGCTCCTCGCTCAGCAGCCTCCCGGTCTCGGCCGCGGCCCAGGCGAGCGGCTCCAGGCGCGTCGAGAAGACGTCGTCGAGCGCGGGCCGCAAGGCCGGGAGCAGCGGCGTGCCGCGGAACGAGAGCGCCGCCGCGTAGCCTGAGTCGTCGCGCAGACGCCGCCAGTCCGACTGGATGCGCTCGAGCGCCGCGCGCCCCGCGTCATCCCAGGCCGGGTCCGACCAGGGCGAGGCGTTGAGGCGCCAGCCGCGCCGGAGCGCCGCCCCGACGCGCTTCTTCGAGGGGAGGTCCGCGAGCGTCCAAGCGAAGGGAGAGTCGTCCCGGTCGAGCAGGCCGTCGAGGGACGGATACCATGACACGAGCGCGCGCGGCTTGCCGCCGTCTCCGCGCAGGCGGGCCCAGGCATCGAGCAGGCGCCCGGCGAGCAGCTTGAGGGGCGAGAGGCGCGGCGGCGGCGCCTGCCAGGCGTAGATGTCGCGGCCCGCGCCGGGGTGGGCGATCTCCTCGAAGCGGAGGCCGCGGGCCCGCGCGTAGGACGCCGCGGCCGTCCGCCATGCCGGCGGCAGGGAGGTCTCGCAGCGGAGGAGCCCGGCGCCTTCTTTCTTGGCGGACGCGTCCAGGGCGGAGAGGAACTTCAACAGGGGTTGGACCGAGAGGTTCCAGAACAGCCATTCATGCGCCGCGCCGAGAGAGACGCCCCCGAAGACGGTGAAATCGCTCGTCCCGTCCATGTGCCAGGCCGCCGCGATACGCTCGGCTTCGGCGGAGACGTGGGCGGCTTCGGCGATGGGGAAATCGTCCTCCCACGGGCGAGCCCCCGGGGCGAGGGCGTCCCAGCTGTAGGCCAGCACGGCGACTCCGGGCTCGGGGCGGCGCGCCGCGATGGGCGGCCCCTTGGCGAGATGGAGGATGTTCAATCTATGAACAGTATAGGATATTTGTATAATCGACTCAGATGAGCATCCAAACCGAGTCCAAGTTCGACGATACCGCGATGTGGGACGCGTTCCACAAGTTCCACTACCTGTGCGACAAGCACCGCTTCAAGAAGCTGTTCGCGCGGGCCGACCTGTTCCGCATGGTGGCCGACCTGCCCGGGGACATCGTCGACGCCGGCGCCTTCAAGGGCGTCTCCACCATCCACTCCAGTGGATCCTTGACATGCATCCAAATCAGATCCATACTAGAACCTAATGAAACAAGGAGGAAGTCATGCCGGTCAATCTTTCCATAAAAAACGTTCCGGAT